>JASJDO010000082.1 GCA_030065115.1 Rhizobiaceae bacterium
CTCTTTGACTGCATTTGACAATCTTGAAATGCGCTTGGAAGAAATCACCAGAGCAGTGGTGGCTTTGTCTCATTCAGATCAGGCAACAGATAGCATTGAGCGGGTCGAAGCAAGGATCAATGAGCTTTCCAGACTAATTGGCGGTATGGAATCCGGGGTTTCGTCATTTGTATCGGGAGATGCGCAACTATCTCATCGCTTGGATGAAATTGCTCAGCGTCTGGATGCAATGTCCGAATTAAGCCAAGCAAGTAACACAGGTTTTGAAGCCGATAATAACAATCTTGCTGCTCTGCAGGAGATTTCAGAAAGACTTGAACAGCTGGATTCCAAAGTGCAATCAGTACAAGGCGCTGGCGAGTTTGGCCAATTGCTTTCTAATCCTGAAATTCTCGAAAATCTGAAACAACTGTCCAATTCTGCGGAAGCATTGAATTCAAAGACCAATGAAGGTGTACAGACTGAGTCGATTGAGAAACTCGAAGCAGATGTTGGTCATATCATATCGATCCTCGAAAAGGCTCCTTTGAATAACGATGAATCGGCAGATTATGTCGAGTTCACAAAGAAGCTCTCAAGCATTGAAGAACAATTGGCCAGCAATCGCGATATCAGCATTGAGATGGCCACACAGGTGGCTCAGGACACTGTGGAACAGGTTATGGCCCAGGTTGGTGCAGGTTCTGGCATGGAATCAACAGAATCCTCAGCCCTTTCGATTTTGAGCGGCCTGAGCGAAGACATTCATAAACTGCAAGAGGCCAGTACACACACGAATTCACAAAATCTCGATGCATTCAGCGCCATCAAGGATACACTGGGCAGCATGGTCGAAAGATTGAGTACCCTTGAGCAGGATGCGACGGTACAGGCTCAGGTCACGGCACAACCAACACCAGAATACACAGCTCCTGCACCTGCCGAACCGGTAATTCAGCAGGAAGTAACAGAACCCGTTCCTGTATTGAATGAACCTGTCGAAGAAGAAGTTCCTTCAATTCCTTCCATAGATGAGTTTGACGAGCCTGTCCGACTTGGCGGTGTGCAGAAAGAGGAAAAGGCGACGGGTCAGGACATGGTTGCCGAATATCGGGCGCTGGTTTCTGAAAAGAAAGAGGTTGAAGTCAAACCGGAACCTCAACAAGTTTCCGTTGCACAAAGCCTTGTTGAAGAAGCGGCGCGAGCTGAGGAAGAACGCAAAAAACTGAGAGCAAGCATGAATCCGGCTGCTTCGGGTGACAGGGAATCAGCTGGTGCTGCTTTGGTTGAAAACGACCGTGAATTCCACAGCGCTGAAATGGCAATTGAAACTTTCGATGAAGAAGATGTCCTGCCGCCATTGCCGGTTGCCGAGACACCGGAATTGACCACGCCAACCCCACTTGAGGACAGCCCATCCATCGATGTCGATGTAGAGGTTGAAGACCGTCCTCTGGAGCCAGGATCTGCTGGACCTGATTTGGCGGCCCTTGTTCGCAAGGCAAATGAAACACGCAAGAACCGGAGTAAAAAGGGCGAAGGTTCATCAGGAACAGACTTCATTGCAGCTGCAAGACGGGCCGCACAGGCGGCAGCTGAGGAAGCCAGTGCAGCACATGACGAGGTGGTGAAGCAGGAAAAAGAATCCGGAAAAAGCGTGCTTGGGTCTATCCCGGGTCTCTTCTCCCGACGCAAAAAGGTGATATCCATGGCTGCCGTCGCAACATTGCTTGCGGCCATGTCCGTGCCTTTGATCATCAGTGCATTCAATCCAGGTGAAAACCACCGACTGGTTGAGGTTAATGATGAAAACACTGTGGTCGAGACGGTTAAAGACGAGACCAAGGTCGAACCTCTGGTCAACGCACCGCGCGTTGTGGAAGCGGCCCCTGAACCATTGGATGAGCCACGCATTTCGGTTGCTTCGCTTGGTGGTATACAATCCGGTGAAACCGACACCATGCGATCTTCCACGAGCATTGATACCAGAACGTGGCTTGAAGACCTGACATATGTAAACGATGCATTGAAGAAAGCAGTTGCTGAAGCGCAGGTTGAAGCAATTTATGAAGTCGGCCGGCGTCACCTAGAAGGAATTGGAGTTGAAAAATCTGCCGGCAAAGCGCTTGAATGGTATATGCGCGCGGCAGAACTTGGATACGCGCCAGCACAATACATAGTTGCAAACTTGAATGAAAAGGCGATCGGAGTACAGCGAAACATCCCCGAAGCAATGAAGTGGTATGAAAAAGCTGCAGCAAGCGGAAACGTTGTCTCCATGCACAATCTTGCGGTTCTTAACGCAACGCCAAATCCGGCAACTGGTGAACCGGATACCGCAACCGCTTTCAAGTGGTTCAAAAAAGCTGCTGAGTTTGGTGTGAGAGACAGCTTGGTTAATCTGGGCATTTTCTACACCAAAGGTGTAGGCACGGAAGTTGATCTTGTTGAAGCATACAAGTGGTTTACGCTTGCAGGCAAAGCGGGTGATGAAGACGCCGTAAAAAAACGCGAGGTTGTGGCAGAATATATGCGCCCTGACCAATTGGAACTTGCAAAATCCAGAATCGAAGACTGGCGGCCTGCTGAAAAGAACATCACTGCAAACGTTTATGCACCCGATCCAAGCTGGCAGCCAGCTGTCGCGAGCGCTCCAATCGACGATAGTCCGGAAGCTGTCAAGAAAGCACAAACATTGCTGGGACGTCTTGGATATGATGCTGGCCCTGCAGACGGTATTATGGGCGCAAGGACTAAACAGGCTATTGCCGAATTTCAGCAACGGGTTGGCCTGAGTGTGAGTGGCGAACTGTCCACTGAATTGCTTTCAGAACTTGAAGCGGTGGCCATTTAACGATTAGATTCATCTCGAGATGAATCGCGGGGTGGGCCTCTATGTCCTTTTTCAAAGCAATCTCTGAAGGGTTTGCCAACTATTTTAACTTCAACGGCACTGCATCGAGAACGCAGTTTTGGTTCTGGCTGTTGTTTGTGACCATTGCACTGTGTTTTGCGCTTATTATTGACGGTCTTTACCTTGGCCCCATGTGGAGCACTTGGCAGGGGGCAGAGGATGTGCTGCCCTTCGATCAGGATGCTGGTCAGCCACTTTCAATATTCTTGCTGGCCTTGTTTGCTGTGCCCACAATCACAATTTCAGGAAGACGTCTGCACGATTCCGGTTACTCAGCGCGTTGGCTGCTGCTGGCCCTTACCGTGATAGGCATCCTGCCTCTGCTATATTTCTTTTTCAAAAAGGGGCTTAAATCCGGCACGCCTAACCCCTACAGCGGATGATATGTGGTTACTGGAACTCCGCACTTTGTGAAAAACTGACTAGGAATACTATGTCGATTATTCAGTGACATAGAATAGACTGCTTGTTACAGTCACCGTACTCCACAACCAAATATGATTCTAAATATCAACACTCAGCGGAGTTTCACCTCATGCGTTTCAAAGTAGCAAATTTTCTTCCCTTGATAGTTTCTGCATTTCTTGTTGCTGTCATGGTGCCAGGGAGCGCGCAAGCGCGGACTTATATAGTGAACGGGATAGCAAGTGCGGTTCCCTTTATCGGTTATGGCATGAACAATCTTGGAAAACGTATCCCCGGTTCCAAGGTTTTCAGTTACATAACAGCGATTGAAGGCAATCGCGTCATCAAGCCGAGAATCTTGCAGGACATCGAAGCCCGCTATTCGAAAAACCCGGGTGAGCCAATTAACTTGATCGGCATTAGTTACGGTGCAAATTTGGTGAGTGAAATTGCAGGCCGGCTTGCGAAAAAGGGTATCCCGGTCAATTATCTCGGGATCATTGAAGGAACTTCTCTAAGAGCGATTCCCGCGACGGTGAGAAAAGCCGACAATTTTATTTGTACCAGCGCGGAATGTTCGAAGAAGCGCGTTCGCCTGGCAGGTGGAAACAATTCGACCTCTCTAGGTCAGTTTACTTATGATGACGGACATATTGACCTTGGTAACAACAAGAAGGTTCATAGCAGAATTATAAGCCGAATCCGATAAGATGCTGTTGGCACCATAAACATCACTGTCTGGTGCCAAGTCATTCAACTATCTGCGTCTTCGATGCATTGACTTTCATGTTTGAGAGGCGCAAGAAGCCACGAGCCGTTGTGAAAAGACGCGCTGTTTGACACCACCATTTATCGACGTTTTTGGAGGATGCGGTGAGCATCTACCTCCCCATTGCAGAACTATCGGTTAACATCTGGATCCTGTTCGGAATGGGTGCAGCTGTAGGCTTCTTGTCGGGTATGTTTGGTGTGGGCGGCGGCTTTTTGATGACGCCGTTGCTTATTTTTTACAACATTCCGCCTGCCGTAGCCGTTGCAACGGAAGCCAATCAGATTGTGGCTTCTTCATTCTCCGGCGCATTGGCACATTTGAGAAAAGGCACGGTGGATATCAAGCTGGGCCTGCTGCTTTTGGTCGGCGGTATCGCCGGCTCAACGCTGGGCGTCTATATATTCTCTGAACTGCGCGAAATAGGTCAGTTGGATCTGATCATTTCCTTGCTTTACGTGGTCTTCCTTGGCGCGATTGGTACCTTGATGACCATTGAGAGCCTGCGCGCTATTCGCAAGTCAAAGCAGAATGGCGGCTCCGTTGCCAGACGACCCGGCCATAGCGGCTTCATCCATAAACTTCCGCTGAAAGTGAAATTTCGTAAATCCAAACTGGTTTTGAGTGTGATTCCGGTGATTGCACTGGGCATGCTTGTTGGCATTCTCGCTGCGATCATGGGTGTTGGCGGCGGCTTCATCATGGTGCCTGCCATGATCTATTTGCTTAGGGTACCAACAAATGTTGTGATCGGGACATCCCTCTTCCAGATCATTTTTGTGACTGCATTCACGACCATTATTCAATCCACAACCAACCAGACAGTCGATGTTGTGCTTGCATTCATCCTCATGGTCGGCGGTGTAATCGGTGCGCAATTTGGCGCTGCTGCTGGCCACAAACTGAAGGGCGAGCAGCTTCGTGCTTTGCTGGGACTGCTTGTTCTGGGAGTTTGTATCCGTCTTGGCTACGACCTTGTTGTGACACCCGATGACCTGTTCAGCGTTATCGCAGCCGGAGAGGAGGGTGGTCATTGATGTTTAGACTTCTTTCCTTCGTGCTTCTTTTTGTGATGAGTGTTTCCGTTGCACAGGCAAAAGAAAAGCTTCAGATGGGGTTGTCTGTCGACGTCGTGCCGGTTGGTTCCGATTTCGCGGGTCAGGACATTGTCGTTTTTGGTGCAATCGAATCGGCTGACCAGGCGGAACTATATCGCGGTGAATATGATGTGCTCATAGAAGTGATCGGCGATCTTCAGGAAGCGATTGTGCGCAAAAAGGATCGGATCAGTGGAATCTGGGTAAACGCGGCAGCGCGCGAATATCGCGACGTACCGTCTTTCTACTCTTTGCACAGCCGCAATCCGATTGAAGATGTAGTGGATCCCTCCGTTTTGAGTTCTCTTGGAATTGGCATCAAATACCTGAAAGCCAAACCGGTCGACCGTGGCAACATTGAAGAGTTTCTCACCCAGGGCGAGTTTTCAAGCGCCCTTCGTAGAAAGCGAATTGAGAACTTATTGTTCTCAGAACGAGCTGATTCAGTGGATCAAATCAGTCCGTCGCTCTTCCGCGCGGCTGTAAGCCTGCCTCCGAATGTTCCAATCGGTTTTCATACCGTGAAAGCGCATCTTTTCAAGGATGGCAAAAAGCTTGATGAAGTGACGCAAACTTTTGAAGTCCGAAAGGTAGGATTTGAGGAATGGATTTACAATCTGGCCCATGAGCAAAGTCTACTCTATGGTATTCTCTGCGTATTGCTGGCGATTTTCACCGGCTGGTTCGCAAACGTCGTGTTTCGCAAGAATTAAGAATGCTGTAGTTCAACTGTTTGGTCATGACATCTTTGTTGGAAAACAATCAGGAGAAAACGAAACAACTGGCTTGGTTTCTCTCGTTGGGTGGTTTTATTCCATTCGGTGCGATTGCCGTTGTTTTGTTGGTCTTAGGAAAATCCAGTCCGGTTTTTGCTCCGATATTGGATATTTTCAAGGTATGGTCGGTGATCATCTTGTCGTTCCTTGGCGGCATTCGATGGGGTTTTGCCATTGCAAACCGACCGTTTGACACGAACAGTCTTTGGCTTTCTGTGGTCGGGTCGATACTTGGATGGTTCGCGCTGTTACTGCCTGACCTGTATGCGCTAATAGCACTGCTGGTCCTGTTTTGTGCCCACGGTGCCTGGGACAGTTTCTTTATCAATACAGGAAAAGCACCACCATGGTTCGGCTCAATCAGGATCGTGCTTACGTTCCTTGTTGCAACAGCACACATGGCGGTGATTGTGGCAGTTGGCGCAATTGGTTGACTGAATAATTGGCTTAGGGCACCAGTTGACTGCCCGAAATTTGATAAACTGCATTCTGCCCCAGCAACCAGCTTTGCAGTTCAGTACTTTCGAACAGATTGTCGAATGCAGCATCTTTCACGTTCAACCCACCCGTGAATGCACCGAACGCTGGCATAATCAGTCTCCGCCCGTCGCCGACCATGCAGCGTCGTCTCACTGCTTTCCCGCGGCGCCGAATTTTGGCTGCCGGATGCAAATGCCCCGCTATTTCGCCATAACGGAACTGAGCCTGTGGTTCATGCAAGAAATTAAGCGGGCCCAACATCATCTCGGTGCAAAATGTTCCGCCTAGGTTTTCAGGAGGTTCCGGATCATGATTGCCACAAACCCATATCCATTCTCTGCCTTCCATTAACTGTCTTAAGGCAAGACGGCAGCTTTGTGGCAATCGGAGAGAGGCGTCATTGTCATGGAAGCTGTCTCCCAAGGAAAGAATCGTCTTAGGTTGCCAATCAGTCACGCACAATGCCAACCGTTCAAGCGTGGCATGCGTGTCATAGGGCGGCATAAAATTTCCTCGTTTGGCGGCAAAGGATGAACCTTTCTCCAAATGAAGGTCTGAAACGATCAGCATACCTTCGCGAGGCCAATAGAGGCATCCGCGCGGATCAATCAGCAAGGTTTCACCCTGAAAACCGATTTCCATTGCCGGAAGCTCTGATTGTTCTGCCGGTAGTGCCATTATTTATCCCAGTTTCACCAACTCGCTGGCAGCTTCTTCAAGAAGCGATTCCTGAGCTTCACCAGCGATAGATTCTCGACCAACTTCCAGCATGATAGGAACTGCAAGTGGTGATATCTGCTCAAGCGCTTTATGCACGATTCGCTCCTTGGTACGCGAGAGCATATCGCCGAGGCGCCGGACATCCAGAAGGCCATGTGCCGCATCAGCCCGTGTTGCCTGCAAAAGAATATGGTTCGGGTCATGGCTTCTCAGCACGTCATATATCAAATCTGAGGAAACGGTCATCTGTCGTCCGGTTTTCTCTTTGCCAGGAAAACGACGCTCAATCAGCCCTGCAATTGTGGCGCAGTATCTAAAAGTCCGCTTAAGCAGGAAGGATTCGTCCAGCCAAGCCTCAAGATCATCGCCCAGCATGTCTTCATCAAACAACCCGGATAGATTGATTTCTTGCTTCTTGATCATCGCGGAAAAATCTCGCAAGCCCCAGACCGCTATTGCGTAATCGGTTGCAACAAATCCGAGCGGCTTTGCTCTCGCGCGTTCCAACCTTCTGGTTAGCAACATGCCAAGCGTCTGATGTGCCATGCGCCCTTCAAACGGGTAGGCCACCATGTAGTAGCGGTCGCCACGGGGAAAGGTTTCAATCAACAACTCGTCGCGTTTTGGCAGGATCGATTTTAGCTTCTGGATTTCAATCCACTCGCGAACCTGCGGCGGCAGCTCCTTGCGCTCGCCTTCGTCTGCCAGCATTCCGCGCACCAGGTCGGCAAGGTAGGTCGATAGGGGAAATTTGCCGCCCGCATAGGCGGGGACTTTTGGATCGGTATCGGCAGCCTTTGAAACATAGCAAGCAGCTTCGCGGATACCTTCCAGTCGTAACGTCTGACCGGAAAACATGAAAGTATCGCCAATTGCAAGGGATTCGATGAATCCTTCCTCAATTTTACCGAGAATCGGACCGCCCTGAAATGCTGTATTTTTGCCCCGCTTCCGCGTCAATCGCACGTCCAGCATCGGGGCTTCGACAATGGTTCCGCAATTCATCCGATAGCGCTGGGCAATGGACGGATGGCTAAGCCGCCATGTACCGTCTTCTGTTTTACGAATTTTCGCATATTGGTCGTAGGCGCGGAGTGCATAGCCACCTGTTGAAACAAAATCGAGAGCCTGATCAAATTCTTCCCGATTCAAATCCGCATAAGGCGCAGAGCTGGTGATTTCGCGATAAAGATCATCTGCATGAAAAGGCCCCGCACAGGCAGTTCCCAAAATATGCTGCGCCAAAACATCCAACGCACCCCGCAACAGGGGAGGAGTATCCTGCGCGCCTAAATAGTTTGCATTGAGTGCGGCCTGACATTCCATCACTTCAAACCGGTTAGCGGGAACAAGGATTGCGCGTGAAGGCTCATCAATCCGGTGATTGGCTCTTCCTATCCGTTGCGCAAGACGGCTTGCCCCTTTCGGTGCACCCACATGCACAACCAGATCAACGTCACCCCAATCAATGCCAAGATCGAGGGTAGAAGTCGCAACAATGGCACGAAGCTCGTTTCGCTGCATGGCCTCTTCCACCTTGCGGCGCTGGCTCACATCCAGTGAACCGTGATGAAGCGCAATCGGCAATGTATCCTCATTAATGTTCCAGAGTTCCTGAAACAGGATTTCAGCCTGGCTGCGGGTATTCACGAACAGAAGCGTAGTGCCATGCGCCTTTATTGCCCGATACACATCCCCCATTGCATATCGTGCTGAGTGACCGGACCACGGAACCCGCTCGTCTGACTGAAGGATCGTAATATTGGGTTTCGCACCTCCTTGCAGGTGGACAAATTCTGAAAGTGCTATTTCTCCCAATTCGGGCTGCGCGACGAGCCAGCGGCGCAAGTCGTCAGGCTCGGCAACGGTGGCCGAAAGCCCGATGGTTTTGAGATTGGGCCGAAAGCTCCTCAGGCGGGCCAGGCCAAGCGCGAGCAAGTGTCCGCGTTTTGAGGTAACGAGAGAATGCAATTCATCAAAAATCACGTTCTGCAGATTGTCGAAGAAACGTGGAGCGTCCTTGTTTGCAATCAAAAGCGCAAGTTGCTCGGGTGTTGTCAGGAGTATTTGCGGCGGATTGAGTTTCTGGCGTTGCCGACGCGAGACAGGCGTATCGCCGGTTCTTGTTTCGACATTTATGTCCAACCTCATCTCTTCGATGGGTTTTTCAAGATTGCGTTTGATATCGACCGCAAGTGCCTTGAGTGGAGAAATATAAAGCGTGTGAATACCGCGCTTTGCTTCTCCCGGTCTTGGTTTTGGCGTTTGTGCCAGATCCACCAGACTGGGAAGGAAACCTGCGAGTGTCTTCCCGGCGCCCGTAGGTGCAATCAGCAGAGTGGATTTTCCTGCCTGAGCTTTTGCAAGTAGCTCCAGCTGGTGCGCGCGTGGTTGCCAGCCGTGTCCTGCGAACCACTTCTGAAAGGGTTCCGGCAGGAAAAAGGGCAGATTTTTCTCGCCCGTACTGCTAAGGAATTGCTGACTCATGAAAGCAATTTAAGGCCCACTCCGGGAAAGGTCGACATGAAAAAGCAGTCCCTTGGCAGTATTGCATTTCTTGTGCTCGCTGTGATTGCGGCCGCTTGGCTGAACTACGAAGAAAATGACACAGAGCATTCACAGGAGGCTGCAAAACCAAAGTCAGGCAGCGCTGATTATGTTCTCGCGGTTAGTTGGCAGCCAGCATTTTGCGAACAACGTCCCGGTAAGCCTGAATGTCGCTCGCAGCGTGCAGGACGTTTTGATGCAAATTATTTTACGTTACACGGGCTTTGGCCTCAGCCTCGTGACAATGTCTATTGCGGCGTCTCCCAGAATACAGTTAAGAAAGACAAATCGGGTCGTTGGAACGAACTTCCAAAGCTTGATTTAAGCCAACCTTTACGCGACGAACTTGCTAGCAAGATGCCCGGTTATCGTTCCAATTTGCATCGTCATGAATGGTATAAGCACGGCACTTGCATGCCCGGCTATTCTCCTGAAAAATATTTTCGTGTTTCCCTGGATCTTCTGGATCAACTCAATGGAAGCGCGGTGCGTGAACTGATTGTTAGAAACATAAGCCGTGAAGTGCCGTTTCGTGACTTCAACACCGCATATCAACGTGCCTTCGGACGTGAAGCAGCAAAGCGGGTGATTTTGGATTGCTATCGGGATGACGGACGGCGGATCATCCAAGAGTTCAAGCTCTCGATCAGCGGCAATTTAAGCAAAATGCCTGATCTGGGGTCCCTTTTGGCAGCTGGTGACACTGTTGGACGTTCTTGCCCGGGCGGGATTGTTGATCCGGTTGGTCTTCAATAGTTTTTCTTGAAATGTGGCCATCGCATCTTTACTTCAGACACAAAGACAGCATGGAGGGTTTCATGGCAAACCGCGTCGAAAGTTTCCTTGGCGATTCACTCAGCCGCACCATCATCAAGCTTGCGATTATTTCCCTGATCGTTGGTGTTGTTCTTGCAGCCATCAATGTGACGCCTTGGGAAGTCTGGGATGCTGTGAGACGCTTTTTCGTCAACTTGTACAATCTGGGGTTTGATGCCCTGTGGAGCATTGGTCGCTATTTTGTTTATGGTGCCGTAGTTGTTGTTCCGATCTTCCTGGTTTTGCGTTTTCTCAAGTTTGGCAAATAGCGCCCTATGTCCGATGCTGCCCACGGGCAATCAAAACCGTTTCAAATAACCCATCGTTCTGTGCTGGCTATTGCATTGCCGGTGACAATTGCATTCATTTCGACGCCCTTGCTTGGGCTGGTTGATACAGCAGTGGTTGGACAATTTGGTTCGGCAGCGCTGATAGGCGGACTTGCGGTAGGTTCGGTGATCATTTCGCTTGTGTTCACCACATTCAATTTTCTTCGCTCAGGAACCACCGGATTGGTTGCGCAAGCAGTGGGTGCAGAAGATGAAAAGGAAAAACAGGCAGTTCTGTTCCGTGCCTTGGCCATAGCCATGGCGGCGGGATTGGTTGCGTGGCTCCTCAGTCCGGTGATCTTGCATATCGGCCTATGGGCAATGACCCCGACGCAAGCTGTATCAGAGGCAACCAGCACCTATTTCCTCATACGAATGATCTCCAGTCCTTTTAGCCTTGGCAATTATGTGGTTCTGGGTTGGTTGCTGGGGCTTGGCCGGTCAGGATTAGCGCTTATTGTTCAACTGCTTCTCAACGGGACAAATATCCTCTTCAGTATTTATCTTGGCCTAGTATTGGAATGGCAAATTGAAGGCGTTGCGATTGCTACCGTAATTGGCGAGATCATTACCTTTGCCGTAGGACTGATGATTTGCTGGAAATTGCTGGACCGATCTGTAACTCCCTCGCGCCAACGGATTATGAATGGCGCCGCCTGGAAGCGGCTGGTCAATCTGAATGCAGATATCATGATCCGGTCTTTTGCCCTGCTATTTGCTTTCGCATATTTCACCGCACAGGGAGCCGGATTTGGCGAGGTGACACTCGCAGCAAATGCCGTACTTATGCAGCTTTTCCTGATCGCAGGATACTTTCTCGACGGCTTGGCTACTGCAGCCGAACAGATATGCGGGCGTGCCATCGGCGCAAAATACAAGGAAGGATTTTGGCGAGGCTTCAGACTGACAACCCTGTGGAACTTCATCATGGCTTTCGCCTGTTCGGCCGTTTTCCTGCTGGCCGGGCCATCTATCATCGATCTGCTAACGACCAGCGAAGATGTAAGAGAAGTCGCAAACGTTTACCTGCTCTGGGTAGCATTAATCCCGTTGTCGGGCGTATTGGCCTTCCAATTGGATGGTGTCTTCATTGGTGCCACGTGGTCGCGTGACATGAGCATCATGATGTTGGTATCGCTCGCGCTGTACATTCTGCTTTGGCAACTCGTCAAGGCACCAATGGGCAATCACGGCCTTTGGCTTGCGATACACGCTTTCCTGATTTTCAGGGGAGTAACTCTGGGATTGCGTGTGATTCCGAATGTTCGGAAAACATTCGCTTAGAGAATTTTAAGGACTGCTTCAGGTGGCCTGCCGATTGCCGCTTTTCCGTTGGCAAACACAATAGGTCTTTCAATAAGAATTGGGTTTTCATGCATCGCCTGAACCAGAGCCTTGTCGCTACTCTCCTTGGACAATCCCAATTCTTTGTATACTTTCTCCCTACGGCGCATTAGGTCATGAGCACTGATTTCCAGCTTAACAAGGGCTTGCAAGATTTCTGCCTTGCTTGGCGCATCCTTAAGATACTCAATGACAGCGGGTTCATGACCGTTTTCCTGTAAAAGCGCTAACGTTTGCCGGGATTTCGAACAACGCGGATTATGCCAGACCGTTACATCGCTCATATCCAGTCTCCATTTTTGCTACCAACCAATTCGCTGATATTTGGAATATTGTGCTTTGTTAAGTGAGTTGAAAGTCCCCGGACGATATCGGATGGAAGGCAAGGTCCCGCATACACCATGCAAGTATAAAGCTGTACAAGGCTTGCTCCGGCTTCCATTTTTTGGATCGCGTCCTTGGCGCTACCTATGCCACCAACTCCGACTAGGGGAAGTTTGTCACCCAATCGTGCGTACATTTCTGCAAGAATTCGCGTAGATTTCTCGAACAGAGGTTTCCCTGAAAGCCCTCCAGCTTCTTGTGCATGTTTGCGTTCTGTCAGGGTATCGCGATCAAGTGTGGTGTTTGAAACGATGAGGGCTGAAAGTTGCGAAGCTTTCACGACATCCGCGATCTCATCCATTTCAGACGGCTCAAGATCGGGAGCAATCTTCAGGAATATAGGAAGGCGCTTACCGGATTTCTCTGAATTTGCATCGACGCGGTCAAACACCCGCTTCAGCAAAACTTCAAGTGCTTCTCCCGCCTGCAGATTCCTCAATCCAGGTGTGTTAGGGGAAGAAATATTGGCAGTAAAATAGGACGCTACATTGTAGAACGTGTCGATGCCTTTTACATAATCCTCGACAAAGTTGGTGGAATCTTTATTCGCGCCAATATTGACGCCAACGATTCCGGGCGAATCTCTTCGGGCTTCCAACCTTGTGAGCGCTGCCGCGTGACCCTCATTATTGAATCCCAGCCGGTTGATCATGCCCTTGTCGATTGGCAATCGGAAAACACGGGGTTTGGGATTTCCCGATTGAGGGCGCGGTGTAATGGTTCCCACTTCGGTGAATCCGAAACCGAGGTCAAGAATGGCGTCTGGAACTTCAGCGTTTTTGTCATATCCAGCAGCCAACCCAACCGGATTTGGGAAACACAGGTCACCTAGCCCGACTTGAAGTCGAGGATCATCTTTCAACCTAGCTGGCGGCACCAAGCCAGATTTTAGACCCTGAATGGAAAGCGCATGTGCCCGCTCTGGTGAAAGCGCAAACAGTGCCGGACGAGCAAGATCGAACAATCCCATCAATAATTCTCCGGAAACTGATGGCTGCCGTCTTCTTTTTGTGCCAGCTCATAAACCTCTATTGCCAGCTTTGGATCAAGCTCCAAATAGAGATGCGGGAAGAGAGCACCACCCCGGGATGTTTCCCATTTCAGGCTGTCGCCAAATGCATCTCCGTCAAAAGCGACAAGCATCAGATCCCCGGTATTTTTGAAGTGTTTGTCTGCAGTTTCTTCAACCTGATCCGCTGTTGAGAAATGAATATATCCATCTGTGAGATCAATCGGTGCGCCTTTGAATGTCCCTTGAGCAAGCGCATCATTCCATTGCTCAGGGGTAAGGATTTTATAAATTTTTTGAGTCACGAAGTTCCCTGCTTTTCAATCTGTCTGTTCAGGAATGCATGCATCGCTTTTCGGCTGTCTCGTGCTTGTTTCAACTCGTCAAAATATTGAAATACATGGCAACCGCCCGGATAGATATCCAGTTCCACATCTTCCTGATGTTGCAGCCAGCAAT
>JASJDO010000083.1 GCA_030065115.1 Rhizobiaceae bacterium
AAAATCCATGAATTCTGAAACCGAAAACAAATCCGGACCATTGAAGGGTCTCAAAGTGCTTGATCTGTCTCGCATTCTGGCGGGTCCCACCTGCACCCAGCTTTTTGGTGATATGGGTGCGGAAATTATCAAGATTGAGCGCCCGCAAAAAGGTGATGACACACGCTTTTGGGGGCCACCATTTCTGAAGGACACCGAAGGCAATGATACTACCGAAAGCGCGTACTATCTCAGTGCCAACCGGAACAAAAACTCGGTCGCGGTCGATCTGACAAAACCTGAGGGACAGGCGATAATTCGAGACCTTGCAAAGGAATGCGATGTCCTCATTGAGAACTTCAAGGCTGGAGATCTGGCGAGGTACGGTCTCGACTATGACGCATTGATCAAAATCAATCCGGGATTGATTTATTGCTCCATTACCGGGTTTGGCATGACCGGTCCTTACGCGCAGCGCCCAGGCTATGATTTCTTGATCCAGGGAATGGGCGGCGTGATGAGCCTGACCGGCAAATCGGACGAAGAAGGCGGCGAACCTACCAAATGCGGCGTTGGCATCGCAGATGTGATGTGTGGCATGTATGCCTCCACGGCAATCCTTTCAGCGCTTCACGCCCGACATGCTTCGGGAAAAGGCCAGCACATTGATATCTCCCTGCTTGATTGTCAGGTAGCGTGGCTGATCAATCAGGGTGTCGGATATCTGGTTTCAGGCGAAGTCCCACCGCGTCGCGGCAACGAGCACCCAACAATTGTCCCGTATGGAACATTCAAAGCATCTGATCAGGCATTCATTATTGCAGCAGGTAATGATGCGCAGTTTGAGCGACTGTGCTCCGTCATCGGTGCGGAAGAACTTGCAAAAGACGAGCGATATGCGACCAACAAAAACCGGGTAATCAATCGACGAGAGCTGATCCCGATGATTGACGCAAAAACTGAAACACAACCAAGCGCTCACTGGCTGCAGGTACTGGAAGAAGCTGGCGTCCCCTGCGGGCCAGTCAACGATCTCGCACAAACCTTTGCCGATCCTCAAATACAACATCGGGAAATGGCAGTGACCTTGGCTCATCGCGAAGCTGGTGAAGCGGGCGTAAGGTTGATTGGCAATCCCCTGAATTTCAGCGAGACCCCGGTCAAATATGACAAAGCTCCGCCAGTGCGAGCCGAACACACGAAAGAAATCCTTGCCAAACATCTTGGCCTGAGCGACGAAAAAATCGCAGAACTTGAAGAGAACGGAATTATTGAATGTCTGAAAAACTGACCTCGGCTGACATGCTGGCAAAAACCCTGGCAGCTAATGGCTGCAAGCGTGCTTATGGCATTCCGGGAGGGGAAGTCCTTGCCATCATCGACGCCTTTGATCGCGCGGGGATTGAATTCATCCTGATCAAGCACGAAAACTCAGGCGGCTTCATGGCCGAAGGTGCCTGGCATGCGGATGGTCACCCGCCGGTTCTTGTTGCGACTGTCGGACCAGGTGTCGCCAACGCTGTCAATGTGGTTGCGAACGCGATGCAGGACCGGGTGCCGCTTCTCTTTGTGACCGGCTGCGTGGATACAGCGGAAGCTGAAAGCTATACGCATCAGGTTTTCGACCATCGCAAAATGCTTGATGAAATCACCAAGGCAACCTTCACCGGGACCACATCCACCTGCGGATTGATTGCGCAAAAGGCCATTTCCATTGCCCTCGAACCGCAAATGGGACCTGTGCATCTTGATATTCCGGTTTCGGTTGCTGAGGCAGAAGCAACAGAAACGCTTACCGTTGGGCCAGCACCCATACCGACACAACCACCGCTTCAGGACAGCGTTTTCGCTGAAGCATGTAAAGCTCTACAGGAAGCAAAGAACCCGGTAGCAGTTACCGGTGTCGATGCAGTCAACGAATTGGCAGGTCCTGCGATAACCACTTTCTGCGAAGCCAACAATATACCGGTTATTGCCTCTTATAAGGGCAAGGGCCTGTTGGATGAGGACCACCCACTGAGCATCGGCGGCGCAGGACTTTCGCCCAAGGCCGACAAAATTCTGATGCCGTTACTCGAAGCATCAGACTGTGTTCTTCTCATTGGTTATGATCCGATTGAAATGCGCATTGGTTGGCGCAATCTATGGACCGTGGACAAGACTGTAATCGAAATTACGCCAGTCCTACGCACCCATGGCATGCATCATGTGAGTCATACAATCCGCGGATCAGTGGTGCCGACACTGGCAGCCATGTCTGATGCGATGGAAACCCAAAGAACCACCCCACCTGCCCTTGCAGTAAAGGCGCGCAAAGACTTCTGGCAGACATTCTCTGCAGACTCAGAATTTGGACCGGACCGGGTCTTTGCAACACTGCGCGAAGCGCTACCAAAGAATACCGTTGCAACCGCAGACAGTGGCGCGCACCGGATTTTGCTTAGCCAGATGTGGCCCTGTCATAATCCACGCGGCATGCTCCAGTCTTCAGCGCTTTGCACCATGGCCTGTGCAGTGCCCATTGCGGCGGGTTACAAACAGGCTTCCCCTGAAACACCGGTCATTGCCTTCGTCGGCGATGCTGGCCTTGAAATGGGACTTGGCGAACTCGCCACCCTGCGCGAGCACAAAATACCGATCATCATCTGTGTTCTGGTGGATGAAAGTCTTACGTTGATTGAGATGAAACAACGGGCTTCACAGCGCCCTAACCTTGGCGTTGATTTCTCGGGCTCCGACTTCCCGACTGTCGCAAATGCTTTGGGTGGTCATGGTGTTTGGGTCGATGATGCGGAAAGTCTCAAACTTGAAGCAGCCGACGCTCTGGAACGAGATACGTTCACCGTGCTTGCTTGCCGGATTGGTCGCAAAAGCTATGATGGGCGTTTTTAACGGATAGATGGAATGACTGTTCTCATTGCTGGTGGTGGCATAGCAGGTCTTACCATGGGCCTAACGCTGCACCAGCTTCGCATTCCCTTCCATATTTTTGAAAGTGTCAGCAAACCCAAGCCCCTGGGCGTTGGCATTAATCTTCAACCGCCCGCTGTTCGCGAACTCTATGCCCTTGGCTTAGAAAGCAAACTCGACAGAATTGGCGTACAAACGCGGGATTACGGTTTTTACACCAAGACCGGGCTTGAAATCTGGACTGAACCGCGCGGGAAACATGCTGGCTACAACTGGCCGCAATATTCTGTGCATCGCGGTAAGTTGCAAATGATGTTGTTAGGCGCACTGGTTCAGCGCTGCGGCGAGGAATGCATTTCATTCGGCAATAATGTTAGATCCTTTACCACCACCGCATCAGGCGTTGAACTGAACATCAAAACTGACAACGGATTAAAAGTTGCAGAAGGAGACTTCCTTGTTGCAGCAGATGGCATCCATTCTGCCATACGCGCGCAATTGCATCCAGATGAAGGGGCACCTGTATGGGGCGGTGCAATTATGTGGCGTGGCACGACCATTGCTGAGCCATTTCTAACCGGCGCGTCCATGATTCTTGCCGGAAACAACACTCAACGGTTTGTTTGCTATCCCATTTCCAAGCCTGATCCACATAGTGGCAAGGCGGTGATCAACTGGATTGCAGAAAGAACCGTCGATCCAAACACGCATGTGGAAAAAGAAGACTGGAACAGGCAGGTCGGTTCCGAACGTTTCAGGAATGATTTCAAAGACTGGGATTTTGGCTGGATCAATGTGCCAGAGCTAATCGATGGTGCGTCCGCCATATTCGAATATCCAATGGTTGACAGAGAGCCGGTTGATTTCTGGACCAGAGACAATACCACCCTGATTGGAGATGCCGCCCATGCGACCTATCCGGTTGGCTCAAGCGGTGCAAGTCAGGCATTACTGGACACACGCGTGCTGGGCGCGGCGTTTCGGGAACATGGCATTAATGAAAAAGCTGCACTTGCATATGAATCGGAAATTCGCCCCATGGCAAACAAGGTGACGCTAGCCAATCGCGGCAATGGCGGTCCTGATGCCATCATGCAAATGGCAGAAGATCGATGCAAAGGTGATTTCTCAAAACTGGATGAGATGCTTCCCATGGAAGAACGCGAAGCGCACGCTTTGGCTTTCAAAAAGCTGGCTGGGATCAGTGTTGAAGTGACGAATAGTTCCAGAAATATTCTTTAATACAAAACTTGCCCTACTCCTTCACCGTTTCCCTGGCAATCTGGTCCAGCAAGCCGTCCAATTCCCTGGCCATGGCTTTCAGATCCTTTCCACCCTCTTCAAAATACGGACGGAAAACCTCAGTCGGTATTTTGTAGGTAAGATTGGAGCCGCCACGCGGGTGCTCTGTGAGATAAAACCGCAATGGCGCTTCTATTCCGGCTGCTATACTTGCTTCCAGCATGCGAACAGCAAAGAAATTATTGTAAACGCCTACAACCCGGTTCCCGGGAATGGTCAGACCCCTCCCCTTCGCACCCGCCGATGCACTTGCCGTTGTGATCTGGCGCAGCTTCGTGGTCTTGATAGCCTCCTTCAAACGAGGATAGAGATCAGCAAAAGGAATGTCTGTCTCGTACGTAATCCAACCATCCCGTTTGAGTGATTTTTCAGTGCCAGCCAAAGAGACTGTAACGGCAGAAAACACCACTGAAATGGTGATTACCGCAATAGCAAACATTCTTTTCATAGATCATCTCCCATGTATTCAAATCCCAAGTCTTCTTTTGCAAGCAACCGCCAGGCAGCTGCCGATAAATGCCATCACCGCCCATGCCCATCCATGGGCACTTCCGGAAACCAAACCACCTAGATAGGCGCCAATATTGCAACCATAGGCAAGCCGGGCGCCGTATCCCATTAGCAGGCCACCAAAGACAGCCGTTCCGATTTCTACCCGGCTCAAGGTCCAAATCGGATTGAATTTCGCCGCCAGCCCCGCTGCGGCGAGAGCACCTGCCATGATGCCAAAATTCATGACTGAGACTGAATGATTGAAGACGCTGTTTTCAAGAACCCCTGCCCGCCAGCCGGACCAATAGGGCCAGGAAGCTACATCTACACCAGCAAATGAAGCAATCTTGGCACCCCAAACCGCAAAAGCAAACGTCACACCCCATGGCTGCCCAATCACCAGCAGAGAGAGAATGCCGACGATTGCCAAAGCAATTGCTCCTTCCCGTGGCGACCAGGGCCCATGAATAAGGGACATCGTTTTTCTCGGAGGTTCCAGATCGCCATGCTTTCGTTTTTCAAGCCAGATCGTCAAAACCGCGATTGCGCCAAGAATACCTGCCAGCCACAGAAATGCTGTCATCGGTCCGAGCCGATTGATCATGCCATAGCTGAACCGGTCACCAATCCCCAATGTGGATTGCACGGCATCCGGAAACGCAATTGTATTCCACCATGGCACATGCGCGGACCCGATCAACGAGCCTATTACAAAGAATGCAAGCGTGATGCACATGCGTGTAGAACCGCCACCCGCCACGAACAAAGTGCCTGAACCGCAACCACCGCCAAACTGCATGCCGAAGCCAAACATTAGCGAACCGAACAACATGCCAACACTGACGGGCAGAACAAATCCTCTTGCACTTGTGTAATAGATCAGCGGGAATGACACGGCACAGGTCAGAATGATCAGTAAAAACTGATACCGCAGTCCCACTCCACGTTGTTCTGCGAATATCCGCCTCCAAGCAGCGGTAAAACCAAACGACGCATGATAGAGCGAAAATCCCGCCATAGCGCCGATCAGCACTGCCAGAGCCTGTTTTTGCCCCGCAATCAAAGCAGCAATAACTACCAGAACCGTCAGGATAAGTCCTGCTCCAATTACCGGTCTTGATTGCACATCATTTGATTTGGCAAGCGCCATGATCTGGACCTTTTTTGACGATAGCCGTTCAGAAACTATTCATGTGCAGGACGATACACACCAATAGAACGGCTGTCCTTTTATTCAATCATCACAATTGTTTGATCAAGTGACAGACTCTTTGATTTCAATGCCGACCCTTTAAGCGGCATACAGAATTTCGAAAGCAGGGCTTACTGCCCATGGAGAATATTGAATGATTGATCAGGACCGATACGGTTGCGACGTAACGATTGCCAATCGTGAGGCATTGGCCGCGTGGAACAAAACCCTCCATGGTTTTCTGTCACATGCCGCAAGCACTGGCCCAAGTTTGGGTGAAACAATCGAACACGATCCTAATTTCGCCCTTGCACATGCTTGCAAAGGTCTATTCAGCCTACTCCTGGGACGCCGCGAATTGGACGAAACCATCCACTCTGCTCTGAAAAGCGCAAAAGCTTCTGATCAGGAAAATCCGGTCACTGAACGAGAGCGCCACTATATTTCAGCGCTAGATGCATGGGTGAACGGAAAGCAAAGCGTTGCCATCAACGAGATGGAACTAGTCCTTCAAAAATGGCCACACGATCCGCTTGCCATGAAGATGAGCCACGCGATCCGCTTCATGTTGGGCGACCTCAAGGGCATGCGCACATCGCTGGAAAACATCATGCATGTGTATGGCGGGCATGCAGCCGAAGGTTATTTCCATGGTTGCTACGCTTTCACGCTGGAAGAGACAGGCGATTACGGGCTGGCAGAGAAACGCGGTCGCAAAGCGCTTGAGCTTGCGGCAGACGATTCGTGGGGCCTGCACGCAGTGTCTCATGTCTTCGATATGACAGGCCGCGCAAAAGAAGGCCTTGAATGGATCACAGGCAAGGAAGCAGCCTGGGAACACTGTAACAATTTCAGATACCACGTGTGGTGGCACATTGCCCTCATGCATCTGGAACTTGGAAACTACGATAAAGTCCTGGAGCTTTATGATGAGCAAATACGCAAAGATAAGACTGACGACTACCGTGACATATCGAACGCAACTTCTGTTCTCCTTCGGTTGGAATTCGAAGGGGTCAAAGTCGGCAATCGTTGGGAAGAACTCGCAGAACTCTCTGCAAACCGCGTAAGCGATAATTGCGTTGCATTCGCTGATCTGCACTACATGATGGCGCTGTGCGGCACAAATGACTTCAAAGATCAATCATCAAACCTGATCTCCAACATGAACGGATGCGCCGAAACCCGTCATCACTGTGAGTTTGTCAATGCAATCAAACATCCCGGTGTCCTTGCAGCAACCGGTTTGGAAGCCTACCGCGATCATGATTTTGCCACAGCCTACGATTGCCTTTCCAAAGCCTGGCCAACCCTTCAGGAGATCGGTGGCAGCCACGCACAGCGTGACATCTTTGAACGCCTTGGTATTGAGGCCGCACTGCGGGCAGGCCTGACCAGCGAGACTGAAACCTTGTTGCGCCAACGTGATCTTGAGCGCGGACATCAGGACCAGTATTCAATGAGCCGTTGGGCGCTTGTTGAACAAAACACCAATAGCGCGCTTGCGTCGCTGGGCGCTGCCTGATACCGCAAGTTTTTTTGAGTTTGTTGCCGGTGTATTTGACACCGGTCAGGGGTGAACCGTGAACCAGAACCCGACCAATCTGCAACTGCCAAATACCGCTCGAAAACGGGATCCGAGGCTGGATTTCTTTCGCGGCATCGGCATGTTCATCATTTTTATGGCCCATATGCCGGGCAATTGGTTCACGCTGTATATTCCCGCCCGGTTCGGCTTTTCAGACGCGACCGAAATTTTTGTCTTCTGCTCAGGCATGGCGTCCGCGATTGCGTTTGGCAAAATATTCGAAAAAACCGGGTGGATCATGGGTGCCGTACGGATTGCCCATCGCATGTGGCAAGTCTACTGGGCACATATCGGGCTTTTCTTTGTCACACTCATGCTCATGGTCTGGCAAACCAACATCGCTGAAACAGGACTGCTATGTGAGTATAATGATCAGAAGTTCTGCACTACCGAAGAAAACGGTCCTTGGAACTATCTCGGCCGACTGAACATTATCCACATATTCCAGACGATAAACGGTAGCCCCGCTTGGGAGAATTTCGTCGGTATCATGACCCTGACCTGGGTACCTAATCTATTTGACATTCTACCCATGTACATCGTTATTCTGGGCATGATTCCAATCATCATGGCGCTAAGCAAAGTGAGCAACTGGGCAGTTTTCGCATTTATGGCGGTGCTTTGGATCGGGGCGCAATTGGATCTACTTTGGTTACCAGCAGAGCCCTGGTCAGACCGAGAATGGTTCTTTAATCCATTTGGCTGGCAATTGGTATTCTTCACCGGCTTCTGCTTCATGATGGGCTGGATCCCAAAACCACCGGTAAAAGCATGGCTCTTCATTCTGTGCCTCGCAACTGTTTTACTAATCGTGCCGTTTGCATTTTGGGGAATATATCGCGATCCAAACAATTTTGTTCTTTCACTGGAAGCGAGCCGCGCTCTTCTCGGCGTCGATAATCTCGGAACCTTGCTGTACGATCACTCGCGCCTGAAACAGGACGGACTTGAACCCTTCAACATTTTCCAGCTGACCCGCGAGAATTTCTGGATTGTCATGGCAAAAACCGATTTCGGCATCGGCCGCTATATCCACTTCCTCGCACTTGCTTACATTTTTTGGGTCATGGCCGGTGAGGGCGGCAAAAATCTCGACTTCAAAGGCACAATCGGAAAATGGTTTGTAAAACTGGTTCACAAGGTTGGTCAGCAATCTTTGGCAGTGTTCCTCACAAGCATCGTCCTGTCACGCTTCTGTGGGTTTATTCTCGACATCATTGGAAAAAACTGGGGCAAAATGTTCCTCGTCAATGGTGGCGGATTCCTGATCCTGATCGGCGTTGCCTATCTGGTGGGTTGGATCAAGACCAACCCGTGGAAACCAAAACCTGCAACAAAAGTACTCGAACCTGAAACCGTACTTGTTGACGGAGAAAAACGTACTCTAAGCGAGCGCACGACCGGCATTTAATGCTTTCACCTGAACACCCAAATTTGTAGGCTCCATCTGTAACGTGGAGCGGGAGGCATACAGAGATGGCAGATGATCAGGTTTATGAAAGCTGGCGCAACATTCCACCAGCAATTGCAGTCGATATGGATTGGTCATCCTGCCAGATTGACCCGGATGTTCGCCCGCTCAATCCTGCTGGCCAACAACCAAAACTCTTCGGTACGGCAGTCACAGCAAAATGCTCACCTCCCGACTTCGGATCGGTTCTCAAGGCCGCTGACCTGATAAAGCCCGGAGACGTCTTGGTAATCTCGGCCGATGGTCACCGTGACACAGCCATGATTGGTGAGATCATCTGTGGCGTAGTGAAACGCAATGGCGGGGTGGGTGTGATCTGCGATGGTGCCATTCGCGATGTCGGAGAGTTGGCAAAAATGACGAATTTTTCAGTATTCACGCGACACATCACTCCGAGGGGGCCCGCTTTCGCTGAAACAATTGAGATCAATGGCCCTGTGATGTTTGGTGGCCAGGAAATCAATCCCGGTGATTTGATCATCGGAGATGATGACGGACTGGCACGATTGACGCCAGAACTTGCAAAAAAGCTTCTCCCGCAAGCACAGGAGAAGCTTCAGTCGGAAGACAAATGGATGTCTCAATTTGACGCTGGCGAAACAGTCACCAGCGTCTTTGACCTGCCCTAGGGAACGAGCATCACCTTGCCGGTATTCATGCCAGAAAGCGCTTCTGGTACTTTTGCATGCGCTTCAGAAATCGGAATAACTGCCGCAACATCTGTTTTCCATTTACCCGAAGCAAACAGTTCCTGTACACGCATCGCAGCAGCAATCTGTTCTTGGGGCGGCTTGTCCTTCATCCATTGCGTAAGCCAAAACCCTTCGATCCGCTTACCCATAAAGATGAACTGGCCGGGTTGCTCGATCATCGGCATTTGTGTCGACAGCTTACCATAGATCATCCAACGTGCCTTGTTTGGCATTGCAGTAAAAATGGATGAAGACATCTGGTCCGCAACCGCATCCAGCATGACACGTGGTTTGAGTTCCTTGATAATGCCACCAAGCTCTTTTTGGAAACCATCTGATGTACAGTTCAGAACATGGCTTGAACCCAGTTCTTTAAGCGGTTCGATTTGCTCATCGCGCCTGACAATCGAGATCGCATGCTTTCCATCTTCTTTTGCCAGACCGGAAATTAGCTTGCATAGCTGGCTGGCTGCAGCGGTCATGATGAAAGTATCATTGCCGTTAGAGGTTGCTTCCTCATACATACCAATCGCGGTAAGCGGATTGACCATCAGTGCGGCGGCATCTTCATCCCGAACATCATCGCGCAGCGGGATACAGGTTGCAGCCGCAGCCACAGCATAGTCCGCCCAGACCCCGGATGACGAGCCGAAGCACGAAACGCGTTTTCCGACGAGACCTTCGCCGCCTTTGCCCGCTTTAACTACCTCGCCCACTGCTTCAAATCCGGCAGGGACGCCCGCACGGCGCGGGATACCATACTCGCCCTTGATAAAATGGAGGTCTGACGGGTTGATACTCGCCATTGCAACCTTGACCAGCACTTCGCCATCGCCAGGTTCAGGGACATCAATCTGCTTAAATTCAAGATACGGGTCCAGGCTTTCGATTGCAGGCCCCTCTGCGGTTCCCGAAAAACCATCTCCCAGCGCAACAAGCGCATTCATTTGTTCACTCATGGCACCAACACCACCTTTCCTTTTGCTTGACGGTCGTGAATGTGCTTGAGCGCCGCGACCGTATCTTCCAGCGCAAATGTTCTCTCAACCAGTGGCTCGATATCGCCACCCATGTACCAGCCGAAAAGCTCTTTCATGTTTTCTGCATAAACACGCGGCTCACGTTGAACGAATGAGCCCCAGAACACACCGACCACCGCTGCGCCTTTGACGAGAGCTAGGTTCACCGGAAATTGTGGAATGTCTCCATCGGCAAAGCCGATTACCAACAGACGTCCACCCCAATTGATGGCACGCGAACAGGCATGGAAAACATCGCCACCGACAACCTCGAAAATCACATCAGCGCCCTTGCCATCTGTAGCAGCCTTCAGGTCATCCTTCAGATTATCATATCCAATGGTGACATCCGCACCATTCTCTTCGCAGATCTTGCGTTTTTCTTCCGTCGAGGCGATGGCAATGACCTTTGCCCCCATTGCCTTGCCAATCTGAACGGCAGCAAGACCGGTAAGACCGGATGCACCCGTCACTGCGAGAGTCTCTCCCGGTTTCAATTGAGCGCGTTGCTTGAGGGCGTGATGAGCAGTGCCATAACCACACATGAGTGCGGTAAGCTCCGCGCCATCTGCATCGGTAGGCACGGGCATGACAACATTCTTGTGTGCCTTGACCTTTTCAGCAAAGGCCCCGACAGATGTTATTGCCGCAACACGGTCACCAACCTTGTAGCCGGATTCTTCGCCTGCCGCACAAACCTTGCCGACAAGTTCCATACCCGGCACAAAGGGTGTCGGCGGTTTGACCTGATAAAGACCCTGCACCAGCAGGCCATCCGGGAAGTTCACGCCAATCGCCTCGGATTCGATAATAACCTCTTTTGGGCCCGGTTCAGGATCAGCCATTTCAACCAGTTTGAGGTTTTCAATCGGTCCGAATTCTTCACACTGGATTGCACGCATCAAACCTTCTCCTGCGTGTATCGCTTGAGTTCAGCACGAGCGACCTGTCTGCGGTGCACCGCATCCGGACCATCAGCCAGACGTAACGTCCGAACATGCGTCCACGCACGTGCAAGCGGCGTATCTTGCGAGACCCCCTGCCCACCATGCATTTGCACCGCTTCATCAATAACCTTTAGAGCAACCTGTGGTGCCACAACCTTGATTTGCGAAATCCACGGCGCTGCTGCTCTTGGATCGCCCTGATCCATCATCCATGCAGCTTTCAGGCAGAGAAGACGTGCTTGCTCAATTTCCATGCGGCAATTGGCGATAATGTCGAAATTTGCGCCCAACATTGCCAATGGCTTGCCAAACGCTTCACGACGCACAGAACGCTGACACATCAACTCTAGTGCACGTTCAGCCTGACCAATTGCGCGCATGCAGTGATGAATACGACCCGGCCCTAGACGCCCTTGCGAGATTTCAAAGCCACGGCCCTCGCCCAGCAATAGGTTTTCAGCTGGGACACGAACATCCTTGAAGCGGATATGCATATGACCGTGTGGAGCATCATCTTCGCCATAAACTTGCATGGCACGGAGAATTTCGATGCCCGGTGTTTTGGCATCAACCACAATTTGTGACTGCTGTTGGTGCTTTGGGCGATTTTCATCTGGTGTTCCAACCATGACGATGTACACAGCGCAGCGTGGATCGCCCGCCCCCGACGACCACCACTTCTCACCATTCAAGACATATTCATCACCGTCCCGGACACAGGACATGGAAATGTTGGTGGCATCAGAGGACGCTACATCAGGCTCGGTCATTAGATAGGCTGACCGGATTTCACCTTCCAAGAGTTTGGAAAGCCACTCTTTCTTATGAGTTTCTGTCCCGTAGCGCTCAAACACTTCCATATTGCCAGTATCTGGCGCGCTACAATTGAAGGTTTCTGCCCCAAGATGCGCTTTGCCCATTTCTTCTGCGAGATAGGCATATTCAACCGTTGTAAGACCATATCCACGGTCAGAATCGGTGAGCCAGAAGTTCCAGAGGCCCTGACTTTTTGCTTTCGCTTTCAAGCCTTCCAGTATTTCGGTTTGCCGCGGTGTATATTCCCAGCGATCTCCCACATTGACTTCAGCCAAAAACTCTTCATCAACCGGAAGCACATCTTCCTGGATCATTTTGGCTACTTTTTCATGCAGCGGCTTCAACCGCTCCGTCATTCCAAGATTCATTGCATCAGTCACGGGGATCTCCTCATTGCTTGGCATTTACGGATTGCATCGCAAATGCCGAAAACTCTTCAATTACCTGGTTCTTTTCTTGTACACTCTGGGTCTTTCTGGGTGTGTACCAGAGTACCGGGTTATTCAGAATTGCCAACACCGCCTTGGATGCAAAAGACGGATTTTCAAAACTAAACGTATTATTCTGTCGCCCTTCCAGGAGCACATCGCGAAACAGGCCTTCGTAAAATTCACGCTCTTTCATGAGCAATTTCAGCTTTTCACGCTGCTTGGGTGTCGTCGAACTGGACAGATGCATCTCAACGCCCTGAAGCACGACCCGTTGGTAGACAATGTGTTCCAGCATATTGGCAAGATGGGCCTTGCACATGGATTGCAATCGGTCGTACGGACTGCCCTCACCACGGGCAATCGGTTCAATCGCGTTCAGATTGATCGCCATCCCATGCCGGTGAACATCGAAAAACAACTCGGCCTTGGAACGGTAATAATGGTAGATACGGCCCTTTGTTGCACCCAGATCATCCGCCACATCATCTATAGAAGTCTCAGAATAACCTGAATGCATAAAGCATTTTGCCGCTGCCTCAACGATGGCATCGCGCGCGTTCCCTGCTTCCTTCAACTCAGCCAAACCGATATTCCCAGAAATACTGTGTGGAGACAATTCCACGTTGACGGGAAACATACTACTGAGTATGACGTTGTGGCAAGATCAAATTTCTTGATTGGGAGGAACGCATGAAAATTCTTGAAGACCTTTTCTCAATGAGCGGCAAAACCGCGTTGGTAACCGGAGCGGCCACAGGCATTGGTCGAATGGCTGCCACTGCCCTTGTGAATGCTGGTGCACACGTCATGATTGCTTCCCGAAAGGGTGATGCATGCGAGGCCGTCGCAGCAGAACTCAACGCACTGGATGCAACCGGATCGGCAGATGGATTTGCAGGCGATGTGAGTTCTAAAGAGGGTATTGATGCGCTGGTCGCTGATGTGAAGAAACGCACCGACAAGCTGCACATCCTCATCAACAACGCTGGCATTACCTGGGGCGAACCTATGAAAGATTTCCCCTATGAAGCCTGGGGAAAGGTTCTGGATGTCAACGTCACCGGCCTCTTCTATCTGTCCCAACAACTCCTGCCGATGATGATGGCAACGGCGACAAAGGAGGACCCGGCCAGAGTGATTAATCTCGGCTCAGTCATGGGAACTGCGGCACTTGGCGAGGGTGCCTACTCGTATTCTGCGTCCAAGGCAGCGGTTCATCACATAACAAAGATCATGGCCCGCGAATTGGCACATAAAAACATTACGTTCAATGCCTTTGCACCCGGCCCTTTCCAGAGCAAGATGACCGCTTTTGCAACTGCAACGGATGAGCAGGCTGAACATGTTGGCAAAGGCGTACCATTGGGCAGAATTGGTTCTCCCGATGACATTGCAGGCGCAACACTATATCTTTGTGGCAAGGGCGGCTCTTACATAACGGGCGCCATTATCCCACTTGACGGTGGCATTCACGTAAATCCGGAAGCCGATCTGTTCGGCATGCATAGGTGATCAACATGGAAAAAATGAAACTTGAAGACATTAAAGCTGCTGCAGGAACCCTTGAAAAAACATCAGACTGGGTAATGGTAGAT
>JASJDO010000084.1 GCA_030065115.1 Rhizobiaceae bacterium
GATAATCTGAAAATTGGTGTCGGTTACAACTTCGGCGAATTCTCCGACAACGTCGCAGACCTCACGCAAGACGACGAAGGTGTCTTCCTGAACGTCGTCGGAAAATTCTAGGTGTCTACAATTATTGGGCGTTTTGCTAAAACGGACCACTCATGGAATTTACCGATTTCCATTTTGACTTGCCCTAAGATGACATTCGTACTGAAGATCATTTGAAGAATTGGCATGCTTACAAACCACCTTGGCAAGGCGGCTTTATAGATGGAAAAAATCACCGATGCTGAACCAAACACTGTTGTTACAGCATTCAGCCGCAATATCGATAAACTGGGAAAAGACAAGCTAATAGAGGCTGAGAAGTTTGCAAATGGAATCGCTACGCAGATACCCTTTGACGGACTGTTCCAACTTGCTCTTTAAACCCTTGGAAACTAAGGGCTTCTCCAAATCTGGAAGATAAAAGAACTGTCCTGAAACTCGCCTTGGGATAGCGTTGAGCCTACAAAAGAGGTGAAGGACTTCGAACACCGCAACTGTCTGAACCATTTTGTGTTTTTGGGAAAGTACGATCAAAAAAATGAAATGGCGGAGACGAAGGGATTCGAACCCTCGATACGCGGTTAACGTATACTCCCTTAGCAGGGGAGCGCCTTCGACCACTCGGCCACGTCTCCACTTCCGTGGATAGGATGGTTCAATTGCCAAAACAAGTGTTTTTTTCTCTCAATTCAAATCTCTCTGAAAAGCGACCAATCCAAAGCTCAAAAAAGCAGAAGATGAGCGATGGCTGGAGAGTAATTTTGATGGGTTCATTGAGCTGCAAGGAAGCTCATCGTCTCAGAATGCTGATTGGGTATCAGAACGCCGGGCGGAATCAATATGTTAATGAAAACACCAATGCGGTTGATTTCTTGAGGTTTTTTGGATTTAAAAGCCTGCATTACGTAATGTAAACTGTTGGAAGCTGCCGACTACGTAAATGCATATTCACGGGCATTTGTGGTAGATTGACGGGAGGACAACAAAGGAACCGGCCACATCAGGGAGCAGTTCAAAAATGTATAACTGGAAAAAATGGATATGGCCCGGCGTTCTTGCCGTGATTGTACTCACTTTTTTGTCCGTCTGGTTCAGGGCAGATGGCATCCAAGCTGATTTGACTGAAAAGGCATCGAATGATCTTGCGCGAGAACATTCATGGGCCAGTGTAAAACTTGATGGCAGGGATTTAACACTCAGTGGGGTGGCGCCGTCTCCACAGTCATCACAATCGGCACTGGAAATTGCTCGCAATGCCTATGATGTACGCATCGTCAATGATGCAACCGAACTGCCTCCCTTGGTTGAACCTTACAAACTGTCGGTAAACAAGTCGGACGGCCAAATTGTTCTTTCAGGCCATGCTCCCGGTGAAAGCACAAAAGCTGCGTTGCTTGAGGCGGCAAAGGCGGCTGCTCCAACTAAAGAAATTGTTGATCAATTGGCGATAGGGCGCGGTGCGCCCAAAGGGTTTCAGCAACTGGGAGAGTTCTTGATCTCTCAATTTGAGTTTTTAGAGAATGGTGAGTTAGAGCTTGCGGATACGTCCATCGAGCTTTCCGGCCTCGCTGCAGGATTGGATGAGTATGATGCAGTAACGTCTGTTCTTTCTGGTGACATTCAGTCAGATGGGGTCATCGCCGGTCTGGATATTACGCCACCGACAATCAGTCCCTATGAATGGAAGGCAGATTATGACGGAAGCAAGGTGGTTGTTTCCGGTTTTGCACCAAATGCAGATGCAAAGAGTGCAATCGGTGAAACCATCAAGTCTCAGCTTCCCGATGCTGAGTTAAGCAATGAACTTCGAATTGCTGCCGGTGCACCAGCAGAATTCAAAACAGCAACAGACTACGCCGCAGGATTTCTCCCTCGCATGTCGATGGGGCGAACTCAGTACAAGGATACAGAATTTTCTGTCTCTGGCGTTGCAAAAAGCTCCTCTGATTTTCAGGCCGCAGCAGCAAGGCTTACGGATTTTCCATCTGGCTACACGCTGGCTGAAAACGGGCTTCAGCCAAACGGAGTGTCGCCATTTATCTGGAGCGTGGAGAAGGATGGCAATTCGATCATTTTGGACGGTCATGCGCCAAGCATCAAAGTCCGGGATTTGATTGTTGATCGTGCTAAAACAGAATTCTCTGGCTTGGAAATCATCGATCAGATTGAAATTGCCGGCGGAGCAGCCGAAACTTTTTCAAGCGCTACTGATTTAGCCTTAAGCATCCTTCCGCGCCTCTCAAAGGGTAGCGCCAAGTTGGTGGACAATTTCCTGAGTATTTCGGGCCAGACCGACAGTCTGGACGACTATAACGATGCGTTACAAGCGATTGCGGCGGGCTTGCAAGGAGTTGCGCTAAGTGGAGACATCATCCCTCCGGAGGCATCTCCATATCGTTGGTCACTTTCAAAAACCACCAATGGCAACGTGCTCCGTGGCAATGCTGCAAATGCAGAAGATGCAGAAGCTGCGGTTAGACTGGCGAGGTCAAGCATTGGTGAGGATGTTGCTGACAAGCAGACAATAGCATCAGGCCAACCAGACGGTTTTGCCTCTGCACGCCAGGCCGTTGCTGGTTTTCTCGGTCGTCTGGAAGCCGGGCAAGCGAATATTGTTGATAAAACGATTTCGATAACCGGGCGAGCGCCGTCCGAGAGCATTGCGAAGCTTATCGATATTCAGCTCAGAGCGAAGGCGCCTGAAGGTTATACGGCGACATCGAATATACTTTGGCCGGTCGTTGAAGTGAAAGAACCGGAACCACCCCTGGCTGATCCCTACAGGTGGAGCGTGTCGAAGCTTCCCTCCGGTGTGACGGTGTTGGGTAACATTGCTGATGAGGCTGATGGCGTTTCGGTTGCAGACCTTGTTGAGAGAACCCTTTCGGCAACTGAATTTACAAACAAGCAGATTATCGCCCGAGGGAAGCCCGAAGGCTTTGATGCGGCGCGCGAATTGGTTATCAAGCAGGTACGTTTCCTTGAGGCTGGTCAGGGTAATATTATTGGTACCAAGATTAGTGTTACTGGACGGGCGAAGAATGAAAACATCCGAAACTTGATTGACCGTGCGATCACGGGAAACCTACCTGACGAGTTTACGGGTTCAACCAACATTGTCTTTCCTAAAACCGAAGCAGTGATTGCAAAACCCGTGGCAGTTCTTCCTCCTGTTGCAAAGCCTTACCGTTGGTCGGTAAGCAAAAATGCATCGGGTGTGATTATTCGCGGCAATATTGCTGATGAAGAATCCCGCACCAAAAACGTTGAGCTTGCAAAATCCAAACTTGGTGTCTCTGAGGTTGTGGACAAGCAAGTCATTTCTCGCGGTGAACCGGAAGGGTTTGACGCGGCTCGAGAATTGGTTGTGGGCCAGATTCGTTTTCTGGCAGCCGGGCAAGGCAATATTGTAAACAATGTGCTTAGCGTTTCGGGACGTGCAAAAAATGAGAACGTCAAGAACCTCATAGATCGCGTTCTTTCCAAGCGTCTGCCTGAAGGGTACACCGCTTCGACAAACATTGTTTTCCCAAAGACTGAGATCGTCAAAGGTGTCGATGTTGTATTCACGGAGTCAGATTCCGAACCAGAACCAGAACCTGAACCGCAGCCGGGGTCCGAACCGGAAATTACTGCAGAGGTTTGCCAGGAAGCCATTGTTTCTGCCGTTGACGGACGCAAGATTCTATTCGAGACAGCACGCGCAATAATCCTGCCGGAATCAGAACCAGTTCTTAAGGCGGTAATTGAAGCGGGCGCCAAGTGCCCAAATCTGAAAATCCGGATTGGCGGTCATACAGATGCCCGGGGGCGCGAAACCTATAATCAAAGTCTGAGCGAAGCTCGTGCTGCCTCTGTGATGGAGTATCTAATATCCAATGGTGTGAACTCAGAACGGTTGGAAGCGGAGGGTTTTGGTGAGACGCGGCCTATCGGCGATAATACAACCGTTGAAGGACGCGCCCAGAACCGCCGCATCGAATTCAATGTATTGAAATAGGGGACAGGCAAATGATTTATCTTGTTGAACAGCTATTCTGGTTTTTATTGATTGCATTCATTATTGGGTTGGTCGTTGGCTGGGTTACCTTTGAAACCCGCAAATCGGTTCGATAACAGCGGTATTGGAGAGCCGAAATGACGATGCTTATTATTCAATCGCTGCTGCTGATGGCAATTGCCTATATTCTCGGGTGTCTCATCGGTGGATTGCTTAGATATCCTTTCTCTTCAGAGCCTACAGTTGAAGTAGCAAAGCCACAAACACGGGTCCCGGCACCATCACCGAGCAAACCTGAACAAGAACCAGAGCAGAAGAAGTCTGAACCGGTAAAGCCAAAACCAACACCTGAACCGAAACCTGTCCCAGCGCCTGTTCAAAAGGATGATTTGAAACGCATCAAAGGCATTGGCCCTCAAAATGAGGCGCGACTTAACTCGGCTGGCGTGTATTCATTTGCAGAGATCGCCCAATGGTCTGCGGACGAACAGCGCGACATGGGCGAGCGTTTGGCGTTTCCAGGACGCATAGAACGTGAAGATTGGGTGGAACAGGCAAAGATTCTGGCAAAAGGCGATGAAACAGAATTTGCAAAACGCGTCGACAAGGGTGAAGTGGATTCTTCAGTTGGAAAAGGCGCTGCTGATGATATGGGTTCGAAGCCTCCTGTCCTGGATGCAGCACCTTCACAAGGCAGTGACAATCTAACCTTGATTGGTGGCATAGGCGGTGCCATCGAGCGGAAATTGACAGGCATGGGCATCCACACTTTCGAACAGATATCGAATTGGACGAAAGAGGAACAAGCCTGGATCAGCAATGAGCTCGGTTTTCCAGGCCGTGTCGAGAGAGAAGCCTGGGTGGAAAACGCAAAAGTTCTTGCTGGGGGCGGAGCCACGGAACATTCCAAGAAAGTTGAGCGTGGCGAGATACTTACGAGCCGCAAGTTTTAACTGATGGGCAACTTTGGTTGGTGCCCATCAGATAGGGTCTCGCTCATGAGCACATTTTTAGAAAATTTGCGATGGCCTTCTGTGCGGGTGCATCTCTGAGAAGAGGTGCATGACCTTCGTGTTCGCTTGTATACACTGTCAGCTTAGGGTGTGTCGCACGCATTTTTTGAACAATATCGTCTGAAAGAAAATCACTCAATTTGCCGTGGATCAGAAGGGTGGGAATTCCAGCCAAGCCTTGAAACTGGGGCCACATGGTAGGCAGTGGCACATCGAGATTGATAGTCTTAAAGGTGTCCAGTAGTTTTGGATCGTATCTTAGCAAAAGCTTGCCATTTTCTTCCTTGAAGGTTGTAGCAGCCTCCCGCAACCAATCTTCCTTTGCAAGTGTAGGAAAATAGGACTTGTAGGCTCCTTCCAAACCGGCTGCTGCCTCCTGCAAAGAGTTTGGTTGCTTTGCATTGCTCATATTTCGCTTGATGCGCACCAGTCCGGGGCCATTCATCTCCGGGCCCACATCATTCAGGATGACTGATTTCATGATGCCCGGGCGCGCGGCTGCCAGAACCATGGCGATCAGGCCACCACGAGATGTCCCAAGCAGATTCACATGCTCAACCCCAATCGCAAGCAGCCCGTTGATAACATCCTCTGTCTCTTTGAAGATCGAGTAATTTTCGCTGTTGCGATCATAGTCAGAGCGCCCGCGGCCTCTGTAGTCTATGGTGATTACTCTCCTTTGTCCGCCATGCTCACTGGCCAGAAAGGTTGCGAGACTGTCAAAATCATCCGAGTTTCTGGTCAGACCCGACAAACACAAAAGGGGTGTATGATCGTCGTTTCTCCAGCCATATTTGCGGCCATAAAGGTTCAATCCATCTGAGGATGAATAGTTGAATTCTTGATATTGGGGGTTCATTTCCTGACCTGCGCTCGCTGCCTAGAGCGTTTCGAGGCTATGTGTAGCCTAGAGAACGCGTTATCGTGCTGAATTTGTTTACGCATTTGAGCCCAATCGTTTCTGATTGAACTAAAATTGCTCTAGCCTACGTGTGTAGGCAAAATTCAGATATAGTTCAACGCCTTCCGCGGGTCAGATCTGTGGCAATTGACAAACCATGTCCGTCAATGCGAGCCTTGTACACCTGATAATTTTCCATCACACGCTGAACATATTTTCGGGTTTCTGTGAACGGAATTTTTTCCACCCAATCAACGACAAATTCGAGGGGTTTTCCGCGGGGGTCACCAAAGCGCTCGATCCATTCACCAACGCGTCTCGGTCCTGCATTGTAAGCGACAAAAGTCAGCACATATGATCCGTCGAACTCCTTCAGTTGTTCGGATAAATAAGCGGTGCCCAGAGTTGCATTATAACCTGCGTCCCGTGTCAGACGCTTGAATGAATATGTGTAGCCATTTTTACGGGCCACCGCTTTTGCTGTGCCCGGTAACAATTGCATCAAGCCGCGCGCATTTGCTGGTGAAACTGCCGCTTTGTTGAAGGTACTTTCCTGCCGGGAAATTGCATAGGCAAGCGCTCGGTTTTTATTGCTGATTTTTGCTGAACCGGGAATGGCGCCTATAGGCCATGCCAGTGTATCGACAGCTAGCCGTCGATTGTCAGCGATTTTTCCGACTTGCAGAGAAAGGGTGAAGTCGCCTTTACGCTCCGCATCAGCCGCCAGAAGGGCCAGCTCACCTGGTGATGTTAGCTTCTTTGCAAGATGTCGGTAGAACGCCGCTGCCAAACCATCCTGTTTCACCACCTCAAGCCGCTTGATTGCGAGAACTTCCTCGCGAGCAGCATATCGGGCCCGTTCGGCCTGGGTGGGCTTGGGGTTGGATATTGAAAGACACTGTACACCAAGGGCGTGCGCTGCCAATTGTCCATAATAGGTGCCGCTGTAACGAGCTGCTTTTTGGTAGTGTTCCTTTGCAGCATTACCGGAACTCGCGCGCCCCAGCCAATAATGACCGCGCGCTTTGCTACGCGGGATCGTGGCATGATCCAGAATGCGGGCAAAGTGTTTGCGAGCTGTCGCCGGATCGCGCAGTTTTCGCAATGCGTAAAACCCGGCATGAAATTCGGCATCAATGATGTCACTTGCGGATTGGGCAGAATGATTGGCGGCGATCTCGTATGCAGACGACACATCGCCAAGTTCAGACAATTTGCGAGATACTATCCGGCGTTCGACCCACCATTCGCCTGTGTCGATCAACAAGGAAGGATCCAGTGGGGCATTCTTGAGAAGCGACTTCGCCAGAGGCCAATTCTCGCTACGCCTTGCATATTCGATGCGCGCGAAAGTATACCCGATATCCTTTTTTGACGACGGAGCCACGCCAAGAATGAGCTTTCTGGCATTGCTGCTTTTCCGGATGGCAGCTGCCCTTGCTTTTGCCAGGCTGACTTGCTCGGCTTTCGCTGCCACTCGTTCAGCTGCGCGAACCCTGTCATTGTAAAACAATTGATGCATGCGGTAGCGATGGTCTTCGCGTTTCAGGACATTTCCAACCGAATTGAGGATGTCTTTTTCCAGCTTTCGATCCAGTATTTCCTGACGCCAGAATGGTGCGATGACAGTCCGTGCCTTTGTTGTATTGCCTGAGTTCTTGTATGCAAGCGCCAAAGCAATTGCACCCTCAACCGTGCGAGGAGCTGAATACTGAAAGTGTTTGATGATTTCCGGTTGTCCGGAAAGTTCATTTGCCAGAGCACGTTCTGCATTGTTTGCCAAATTAATCTGACCGGGCCAATCTGGCAGGTCGTTGGCAATAGAAGCAATGGTTCCGGACTTGACGCCATCTCTGCCAGAAATGCCAATCGCCCAAGCAAGCAGTTTGCGATCAAGCGACCCGGATTGCATACCCGCTCTTATGCCAAGTGCGCGATTGATGTCGCCATCTTCGAGTGCTGAAAATCCTTGTGACAGAGTTCCATTTACTGGCGTAACACGATTTTTTACATTGCTTGCAACAAGACCTGTAACATTTGAAACCGTACTGATACTGCCGGTGGAAATCGGATCTGGCCTTGGGATGGGGACCGGAACGCGTTCTATCAGAAGTTGTTCAATGCCTTGCGATGAAGCAGGAGATGATGACGCTGCCATAAGGCTAGCTGCCATCAATACCGAACGTGTCTTTTTCCAGTATACAAACCACATGCTTTGATAGGATGCCCATCTGCCACTTCTGTTCACAGATTAAGCATGAAAGTGGTGAAAATTGGTTAAATTGCATCGGAATATCCAAGGTGTGTTTATCTCTTGCGTGAAAACCAAAGCGCGGATAAGTTCCGCGCGTTCAAGTCAGTATTTTTTTTGGAGTTTGAAATGTTTAGAGGATCGATGCCGGCGCTTGTCACACCGTTTGACGGAAGTGGCGCATTCGACGAAAAGGCATTTCGTGAGCTGGTAAAGTGGCAGATATCTGAAGGCAGTCACGGACTTGTGCCTGTCGGTACAACCGGTGAGTCTCCCACACTTTCCCATGAAGAGCATAAACAGGTTGTCGAAATCTGCATCGACGAGGCGAAAGGCAAGGTTCCTGTAATCGCTGGCGCTGGTTCAAATAATACCGATGAAGCCGTTGATTTTGCAAAGCATGCGGAAAAAGCAGGCGCCAATGCGGTCCTGTCCGTTTCACCTTACTACAACAAGCCGAACCAGCGTGGCCTTTACGCCCATTTTGCAGCCGTGGCAAAAGCCATTGATATCCCTGTTGTCCTGTACGATATTCCCGGTCGCTCAATTGTGGAAATCAGCGTTTCAACGATGAAAGAATTGAATGCCGATTGTCCGAATATCATTGGTGTCAAGGACGCGACGGCTAACCTCGGCAAAGCCACCGAAGAACGCGTTGTGATCGGTGAGAACTGGGTGCAACTTTCTGGTGAAGATGTGACCGCTCTTGGATTTAATGCGCATGGAGGGCAGGGCTGCATTTCAGTAACGGCTAATGTTGCGCCGCGTCTTTGTTCCGAGTTTCAGGAAGCTACGCTGGCAGGTGACTATGCAAAGGCGTTATCGATCCAGGATCGCCTGGGGCCGCTACATAAAGCGCTGTTTATTGAGCCCAGCCCTGGCGGTGCAAAATACGCGCTTTCTCTGCTTGGCAAATGCGAAAACGTGCAACGTCTTCCGCTGGTTCCGATCTCAGAAGAAACTCAGTCTACCGTTCGTGACGCCATGGCGCATGCTGGCCTTCTGAATTAAACTGGGCCAAGAGACGAAAAGAAGTGTGATTGTGAGATGGCTCCCAAGAAAAAGGATAGCAGCAACGGCAAGCTGATTGCCGACAATCGCAAAGCACGTCACAATTTTGAATATCTCGAAACCTTCGAAGCCGGCCTGCAACTGACAGGCACCGAGGTGAAGTCGTTGCGCAATGGTAAAGCCAATATCGCGGAGAGCTATGCAACTGAGGAGCAGGGCGAGATCTGGCTGATCAACAGCTATATCCCCGAGTACCTCGAAGGTAATCGCAACAATCACAATCCGCGTCGGCGTAGAAAGCTCTTATTGCACAAGCGTGAAATGGCAAAACTGATCGGTGGTGTGCAGAAAGAAGGTCTGACCATTGTGCCAAACAGGCTCTATTTCAACGAGCGGGGTCTTGCCAAACTCCAGATCGTTTTGGCGCGGGGGCGTAAGGCTCATGACAAACGTCAGGTATCCAAACAGCGAGACTGGAACCGGGAAAAGGCCCGTCTGATGCGAGAGAAGGGATGACGCCCAATGCATCCAAATCCGGCTTTCAGAAAAGAGACTGAAGATCGCAATATTGCATTTGCCAGAGAACGTGCATTCGGGGCCCTTGCAGTGAATGCAGCTGATGGGCCCCTGCTAAGTCATATTCCGTTTGTCCTTTCGGAAGATGCAAAAACTGTTGAACTGCACTTGGTGCGTTCGAACCCCATCTTGCGACTTCTCGAAGAACCATTGGATGCCGTGATCGCGGTGGTTGGCGGCGATTCATACGTTTCACCCGATTGGTATGAAGTTGATGATCAGGTCCCCACCTGGAACTACGTTGCTGTCCACCTTCGGGGCAAATTGAGAAAGCTTCCACAATCAGACTTGCATGATGTTCTCAACAGGCTTTCTGCTTCCATGGAAGCGCGTCTGCTGCCAAAGAAGCCTTGGACAAGTGAGAAGATGGACCAGGAAATCTACGAGAAAATGCAGCGGCAGATCGTGCCGGCTTTGATGGACGTAGTATCTATCGACGGCACCTGGAAACTCTCGCAAAATAAGCCGGATAAAGTTCGTATACGTGCAGCGAAAGAGGTTCAAATTAATAACATGGGCAGTGAGACAAAACTGCTCTCAGAACTTATGAAGGATGTGGAAAGCTAAGTGAATTTGTGTCCAAAGCTTTCCTGAACACATTTTCAAACATGGCTTCGGTCAACCTGCCAGTGTTTGTGTTGTAACGTGAGCAGTGGTAACTCGATATAATCCGTATTCCATCAATCACTGTTTCCAGTTCATGGCCGAATGGATGTTGTGAAATTTTTCCACCCATCGCCCGAACAGTTGAATCGTGCGAAATCTTGCCCAGAGTTATGATCGTTTCAAGTGCCTCAAAACGTGCAATGGTTTTCTGCAAAAACGGCCTGCATTGATTGATTTCCGCGCCAACCGGTTTGTTTTGGGGTGGTACGCATCGAACGGCATTTGTAATTGCACAATTGATCAGTTCCAAACCGTCATCAGCGTTGCCGCCATAGTTTCCTGATGTCAGATTGAATTTTGAAAGCGTTGCGTAAAGCAGGTCACCGGCAAAATCACCTGTAAAGGGCCTGCCTGTGCGGTTGGCCCCTTTGAGCCCGGGAGCAAGGCCAACAATCAACAAACGTACGGTTTCATCGCCCGCAGCAGCCCAAGTGTCCACAGGGGCATTGTGCCAATCAGGATATTTCACTCGATTGCCATCGATAAAAGTCTTGAGGCGGGGACAAAGACCGCAATCGCGATCTGGATCAAACGAAGTCTTTTTAGACATCAGTCGTCGTAGAACTCGTCGTCTTCATTGTCGTCGGTATCAAAATTCGGTTTTTCAGACGGGTCACGTCCGATTTCCTTTTTCAACGTATTCAGTTCGACAAAATTATCTGCCTGGCGGCGCAGGTCATCAGCGATCATTGGTGGATTGGTTGCAACCGTAGACACAACACTGACTTTTCGGCCTTTGCGCTGCAGAGCCTCTACGAGCGAGCGAAAATCCCCATCGCCGGAAAACAACACCATATGGTCAACCGTTGAGGAAAGCTCCATCGCATCGATGGCTAATTCCATATCCATATTGCCTTTGACCTTACGGCGGCCCGTTGAATCTGTGAATTCCTTGGTGGGTTTAGTAACAACTCGGTAACCATTGTAATCCAGCCAATCGATAAGGGGCCGAATTGACGAATATTCCTGGTCTTCAATCAATGCCGTATAATAATAAGCACGCAGCAGATAGCTTTTTTGCTGAAAAAACTTAAGCATGCGCTTGTAATCGATATCAAATCCTATTGCTTTCGAAGTTGCGTACAGGTTTGCTCCATCAATAAACAAGGCGACCTTTTCCCGTTGGTCAAACATTAAAATTTCTCCTGAAATCAATCACGTATGAACTAAAATCGGTGATCTATCTTGTTTGAAAAACATATGATACCGCGTTTCAATCGCCATCCAAAGTTTTTTAAATTTAACGTGATCATTCCATTATCAGCAAACCTTGTGTCAGTTTTTGGATGGGTGCGAATTTCCTTGTATTTAGGGTAGTTCTGCGTTACTTACGCGCAACTTCCATACATTGAGGTTTATAAATATGGCACGTGTTACCGTCGAGGATTGCGTCGATAAGGTTCCGAACCGTTTTGAACTTGTCCTGTTGGCAGGCCACAGAGCCCGTCAGATTTCCAGCGGTGCAGAGATCACCGTTACACGCGACAATGACAAAAACCCTGTTGTGGCACTTCGCGAGATTGCGGATGAAACATTGTCACCAGGCGATCTTGAAGAAGATCTGATTCATTCACTGCAGAAGCAGGTTGAAGTTGACGAGCCTGAAAGTGAAATGGATCACATTGATGCTCTACCGGATGTCAGCGAAATGCCTGAAGCTCCAATCATGAGCGATGTTCCGGATGCTCCTCAGCAACCAGATGTAACTTTTGACAGTCTTTCCGAAGAAGAGCTTCTTGCAGGAATTGAAGGGCTTGTACCCCCGGACAAGAGCGACGATTTCTGATTTACTGTATCAACGCAAATTTCACACTTATTGCATCCGGCGGGTTTAAAAGCTTAGCCGGATGTTTCATATGTATCGGGTGAAAAAATGTCCGGTACACGCTCATGATGCGTCAATACGAACTCGTTGAACGGGTCGCAGCCTACACCAAAGAGCCAGACGAAGCATTGCTGAACAAGGCTTACGTCTATGCAATGCAGAAGCATGGCGAGCAAAAACGTGCCTCTGGAGACCCCTATTTCTCGCATCCGCTGGAAGTGGCTGCAATTCTCACAGATTTGAAGTTGGATGAAGACACAATCGCTGTGGGTCTACTGCACGACACGATCGAAGACACCGATGCAACACGTCGTGAAATCGACGAAATGTTCGGTGAAAAAATTGGCCGCCTGGTCGAAGGTCTCACCAAACTCAAACGGCTTGATCTGGTCTCCAAACAGGCGAAACAGGCAGAAAATCTGCGCCGTCTTTTACTTGCAATCTCTGATGATATTCGTGTGCTTCTGGTCAAACTCGCTGACCGTTTGCACAATATGCGTACTTTGGGGGTCATGCGTCCTGAAAAATCCAAGCGCATAGCGACCGAAACGATGGAGATTTATGCGCCATTGGCCGGGCGCATGGGTATGCAGGATCTGCGCGATGAACTGGAAGAGCTTTCGTTCCGCTATATCAATCCTGAGGCCTATGAAACGGTGATGAATTACCTCCGTGAACTGGGGGAGAAAAACCGGTCTCTGACGGCTGAAATTTCGAAAAACCTCGAGCAACGTTTGGCCGAGAGAGACATTCAGGCCACTGTGAAAAGCCGTCAGAAAAAACCGTATTCTGTTTTCAGAAAGATGGAAACCAAGCAACTTGGACTGGAACAACTATCCGATATTTTCGGGTTTCGGGTGATCGTTAACACGATTGAGGACTGCTATCTGACATTGGGTATTGTGCATACGGATTGGGCGATGGTTCCGGGCCGTTTCAAGGATTTCATATCTGTTCCCAAGCAAAACGATTATCAATCCATACACACTACAATCGTCGGACCGTCCAAGCAGCGTGTAGAGCTTCAGATCAGAACCTGGCAGATGCACGAAGTGGCGGAATACGGGATTGCCGCGCATTCCGCTTATAAGGAAGGCGATGATGATTTCTCGCAATCCAAGGCATATGCATCCCTCCGCAAGACGATTGAACAGTTGGCGGAATCTGACAATCCGGAGGAGTTTCTGGAGCACACAAAACTGGAACTTTTCCTGGATCAGGTGTTTTGCTTTACACCGAAAGGGCAGATTATTTCGCTGCCGACCGGAGCCACTCCAATTGATTTTGCCTATGCCGTTCACACCGATATCGGTGACAGCTGTATCGGGTGCAAGCTTAATGGCAAGATCATGCCGGTTATCACAGAACTGCAAAATGGAGATGAGGTTGAGATCATTCGCTCTGATTCTCAATCACCTCCTGCAGCCTGGCAGTCGGTCGTGGTAACAGGCAAAGCTCGTTCTGCCATTCGCAGAGCTAGCAGGCAGGCTGCCAGAAAACAGTATCTCACTTTGGGTGTCAGGATTCTCGAGCGTGAATTTTCAAAAGTCGGGTTACCATATGATCATGCAGGGATTGAAGCTGCTTTGCCCAGATTGGCACGCGACAGTATGGATGACATGTTTGCCCAGGTCGGCAGGGGAGAAATCAAACCAGTAGATGTTATTATGGCGGTACATCCCGAATTCGAGCAGGGACAAGCCGAAGCCAAATCGAAACCTGCTGCGAAGTCCGATGGGCCGATGGGGCTTTTCTCGTTGCAGAATCTCATCCGAAAATCGTCAGAGAGGTCCAGCGCGGTTTCAGGGAAACAGAAAGCACAGATACCAATTCGCGGCGTGAATGATGATTTACCGATCCAGTTTTCTCCTGAATGTGGAGCAGTGCCTGGTGATCAGATCATCGGCATTCTTGACCCCGGCAAAGGCATAACGGTTTATCCGGCAGAAGCGACTGCTTTGGCGAAATTTCGGGGTGATAAAGAACACTGGATCGATCTCAGTTGGGACATAGAAGAAGCAAAATCAGACCGCTTCCCGGCCCGGATTCGAATTTTGGCAAAAAATGAACCTGGCACTTTGGCGGATGTGGCGAAGAGTATCGCTAGTCACAACAGTAATATTCAAAATCTCAACATGCAGGTTCCCGTGGATGACTTTGCCGAAATTGAAATTGACCTTGAAGTCAGTGACCTTGTCCACTTAACCCGTATTCTACAACAATTGTCTGCCCAGAAAGCGATTGCAAAAGCAGAGCGTCTTCTCGGTTAGTTCTTACAAGTTTTGGAGGAGTGTCATGAAAACAGAAGATGTGCTGGAAATTTTCCGTGAATGCGGGGCCATGCTTGAAGGGCATTTCATCCTTACTTCCGGATTGCACAGCCCGGTTTTTCT
>JASJDO010000085.1 GCA_030065115.1 Rhizobiaceae bacterium
CGAGGTTGTCTGGCATTGTTGAACGGTCTCTCGCTGGGGTTCCTTACAGAACAACAGCTTGCCAAGTCTGAAGACTGGCAGCGCGCAAAAGCCCTGGCGCGTGAGTGTTTGCCGTATCTGAGACTTTTTCAGCCTGCTGATAGAGGTCTTGAAGAAGGCCGTGATCTCCTGATCGCTTCGTTCACGTTCATCGCCGCGATGTCATCAAACGACGTCGATGAACACAGTATACCAATATTCGATACCAGAGCACAGGGTGCTTGGTTTATGACGAATGTTGTCGGCGATTACTTTCGCTCAACAGCAAAGCTCGATTTTGGGTAAGGCGAAACATAGCTGCCGTTGGACATGAGACGCGAGTGACAGCATTGTCCGCACATCGGTCATTGGATACACTGACGCTGCTCGTTACTCCATCCGCTCTGGAATGTAGTCATCCTCCGCAATGTCAGAGAAACGGGTAAATTCGGCCTGGAAGCCGAGGCGGGCGGTGCCTGTCGGGCCGTGACGCTGTTTGGCGATGATCACTTCCGCCCGGCCACGTGCGTTGCGGTATTTTTCATCCCATTTCACCCAGGCCTCCGTGCCTTCTTCGGGCTCCGCGCTTTGCAGGTAATATTCCTCGCGATACACAAACAGCACCACATCCGCGTCCTGCTCAATCGAGCCTGATTCCCTGAGGTCAGAGAGTTGCGGGCGTTTGTCGTCGCGGCTTTCCACCTGACGGGAGAGCTGGGACAGCGCGATGATCGGCACGTTGAGTTCCTTCGCCAGGGCCTTGAGACCGGTGGTGATTTCGGTCACCTCCTGCACCCGGTTGCTCCCGCTTTTGCCAGAACCCTGCATCAGCTGGATATAGTCCACGATCAGCACATCAAGGCCCTTTTGCCGTTTCAGGCGGCGCGCACGGGCGGCAAGCTGCGCGATGGAAATGCCACCGGTTTCGTCAATATAAAGCGGCACGCGGGACATCTCGTTGACGTAAATTGTCAGCTTTTCAAAATCAGCTTCCGTGATCTCACCACGGCGGATTTTGGAGGAGGAGACTTCTGCCTGTTCGGAGATAATACGCGTTGCAAGCTGTTCGGAGGACATCTCCAATGAAAAGAAGCCAACGACCCCGCCTTCCAGCGCTTCGGGCGATCCGTCAGCGGCGACATCCTCGACATATTTCGCGGCCACATTGTAAGCGATGTTGGTGGCAAGCGATGTCTTGCCCATGCCCGGACGTCCGGCGAGGACAATCAGGTCAGAGGGCTGCAATCCGCCCATTCGGCTGTCGAGCGCGTCAATGTTGGTGGCAATACCTGAAAGTCCGCCATCGCGTTGATAGGCAGCAGCGGCCATGTCGAGCGCAATGTTCATTGCGTCCTTGAACGTGTTGAAGCCAGATTCGCTTCCGCCTTGCTCAGCCAGCGAGAAAAGGCGCCGCTCAGCATCCTCAATCTGGTTGCCAGGCGACATTTCCACCGGCGCGTCAAACGCGATGTTGACCATGTCCTCGCCAATGGTGATGAGGTTGCGACGCACGGCGAGATCGTGGATTGACTGGCCATAATCAGCCGCGTTGATGATGGTGGTCGCTTCAGCAGCAAGACGGGCTAGGTATTGCCCGATGGTGATGTCACCGATTTTTTCATCTGCCGGAAGGAAGGTCTTGATGGTAACCGGATTGGCGGTTTTCGCTGCGCGGATCATGTCGCCCGCGACCTTGAATATCTCGGCATGCAGCGCTTCGAAAAAATGCTCAGGCTTCAGGAAATCGGAAACGCGGTAATAGGCATCATTGTTGACAAGGATCGCACCGAGAAGCGCCTGCTCAACCTCGATATTGTGTGGGGCCGTGCGGTAGTTTTGCTCTTCTTTGCCAATTCTGGTGACTGCTTCCGCCATTTAATGCTCTCTGCGCTGCTTTTTTGTTTGATTGTCCCGGAGGGGTTATGACGGGTGTTAGAAACCAAGACAACACCACTCACAGCAGTGTCATACATATTTCCCGATTCTCACAGTAGTTCACAGGAACAAAAAAAATCAAAAATATTCCGTTTGACTTTCTGGCCATTCGCAAATGGCAATTATGGCTGGAATCAAAAAGGCGCGGAGTTGGTTCCGCGCCTCTACTAAGTCTCACAAAGAAGACTGATTAGCTGTTTTCTTCTTCCTCAGAAGCGGCCTCTTCGGCAGGTGCCTCGTCAGAAGCTTCACCTTCTCCAAGCTCCACGTCGTCAGGGTTGTCAAAGACTTCTGAAAGATCAACATCGTCAGCTTCAAAGTCTGTTGCCTCATGCTCAAACTGCTCGTCGCGGCCTGTCAGGTCCTCACCAGCTGCCTGACGCTCAGCTTCATCTTCAGAGCGAGCAACGTTGACGGTGATCGTTGAGTCAACTTCAGGGTGAAGGTTCAACAGGATTTCATGAAGGCCGATCACCTTGATCGGGTTCATCAGGTTGACCTGATTGCGCGCAACGGTGAAACCAGCCTCTGCAAGCGTTGCCGCAATATCGCGTGATGATACGGAGCCATAAAGCTGACCGGTTTGACCGGCGGAGCGGATCAATACATATGTGTTACCATCGAGGTCTGCCTTGACCTTTTCAGCCGCGTCCTTGCGCTCAGCGTTGCGAGCTTCAAGATTTGCGCGATCTGCTTCAAACTTGGCGCGGTTGGCATCGTTTGCACGAAGTGCCTTGCCTTGTGGCAGAAGGAAGTTGCGTGCGTAACCCGGCTTCACAGAGACAACGTCTCCCATTTGACCAAGCTTGGCGATGCGTTCCAGCAAAATTACGTCCATGGTTTTGTTCCTTTCAAGAGAATCTAAGAATTGGTTGTGGTTGGTCCGGCAGGTGGCCGGGAGTTTCGAAAATATGCAATCGAACGGCGAACACCGCCGAATGCGAAGAAATACAGTACGAATTGCAGCATGAGGATCAGGATGTAGACGACCACCAACAGCATGAAATTACCCCCGCCGTTCCGTCCTCGCAGATGAAGGTCGGCAAGCCCCACCAAAGAAAAAGCGGTAAGAAACACGCTGAAAACAGGTGCTGTATAATAGCCAATCTTGCCATCAAAGATGAAAGCCAAAATGAAAGACCCGATCAGGATTGCAATTGCGACCGGCGGGAGAACGATTGTCTTTGCGATGTCGTCGACAGGGCGTGGCATCAGACCAGAAGCGCGGCATACCCAGCCAGCGAGATGCGCGTTAAAAGCGTGGACGACGATCCATGCAGTAGAAATCAGAAATGGCGTGAACTCAAAAAAGCGGAGCTTCAGTGTATCAATTTGATCGACGGGAAAATCTGCCAATACCGGCGAATTCTTCAACATGTCATCGATCATGAGTGAGATGAACGGCATCATCTGTTCGCGGGCATTGTCATAACCAGTGTAAACCAGCATCGCGACAAGGCCTGCAGTCACCGCAAGGCAAAGGTTGAAGTAAAGTCGGTCCAGCGGATACCAGATGAGCTTGCCATGTTCATCAGGTTGGGCAAGGTTGGCCTGATGGCCAATGAGAGAAGCTGGAAGTGAAATTGCCAAACCAAGTAACACACCTACTTGAGGTGACAGTGCAAAGGCAGCAGAAAGAATAGCCGAAAGCGAAGCGACTATGGCTGCATTGGTGCCCCAAGCCAGAGCCGCGGCGTAAATGGGGAAGGGGGCCAGAACAAACAGCAACAGGCCGCTCGCACCTGCATGAGATGCCGCTGCTACCAGCAACACACATGCAATGCCTGCAAGGCCTGCAATTCCGATTGTTTTCACATCCATCGTCTCGCTGTCCTGTCTTCCTGACAGTTAGGGAGGTCATCCCAACTTGGTTTCAATTCTTGTCTTGCCCACTCCAGGGGCAGTTGGTTGGACGCGCAATTGCTCGCGCGCCCGAAAATTTTTAGCCGATTACATAAGGCAGAAGGCCAAGGAAACGTGCGCGTTTGATTGCTTGGGCAAGCTCACGCTGTTTCTTTTGACTGACAGCCGTAATACGGGAAGGAACGATTTTGCCGCGCTCGGAAACATAGCGCTGCAGCAGTTTCACGTCCTTGTAGTCAATCTTGGGTGCGTTTGGTCCTGTAAACGGGCAGGACTTGCGGCGACGGTTAAACGGGCGGCGTCCGCCTGATGATGAAGCAATAGCCATGGTGTTTACTCCTCGCTCGCTTTTTCTTCTTTGCGCTCAGGGCGCGGACCACGGTCATCACCGCCACGGCGAGGACGATCATCGCGATCATTCTTTTTCATCATCGCAGAAGGGCCTTCTTCATGCTCTTCAACGCGGATGGTCATGTAACGAAGAATGTCTTCGTTAATGCGCATTTGACGTTCCATCTCGGCAACCGCTGGTGCAGGTGCATCTACATTCATGTGAATGTAATGGACCTTGCGGTTTTTCTGGATGCGGTATGCAGCAGTCTTGAGACCCCAGTTTTCAACTTTGGAAACGCTGCCGCCGTTTTCTTCCAAAACGCCTTTGAACTGCTCTGCAAGCGCTTCGGCCTGCTGGGCAGAAATATCCTGGCGAGCCAGGAATGTGTGTTCGTATAGTGCCATGTAAGATGACCCTTTCCTGTTTCTTTGTTTCATGGATCGCTTGCGCAAAGCCTTCACGCCGCCTTTAAGGACTGAACCAGTCAGGAAAGGCATATGTTAAGCGGTCGAGAGCGGAGACACGGATGGTCAGGAAGTCTTGTTTCCCTCGTGTGAAGTTTTCACACGCCAACGTTCAGCCACCAGCAATTGATCCTGAATGCGCGGTGTATAGGGGAAAGTGGGGACTAGTGCAAGGGCTAAAACTTTTACAATAAAATGTCTCGAGAAGTTGCTGCCCGTTCAAATATTGCATCATTTTGTTGCACTCATCTTGTCATTGTGATTGCATACATTGGTATTTTTATAGAAATCGCAAAATTTATGGCTTCACCTTTTCAAATCACTGATAGTTTTGCGCGACTTGTGCTGTCCCCGATACTGTTGCTTATCGTTTTAGCGTTGGCTTTGCCACCAATACTTACAGGATTTGTTTTGTGGGAGACTGATTTTCTAAATGAGATCGAGACGGAAAGAACCGAACGGATTGTATTGTCATTTCTCGAGTTCAGAAGCCTGCCAAAAGAAGTATTGGCAATCGCAGCTCAGTTTTTCCCAGCAATATTTATCGCGCTGTGTTTCCGCAGAAGCGAAAGCCGTATTTCTCTTGTAGGATATGCCGTGCTCATAGTCTTGCTGGTCGGGTTGCTCTTCTCAGTTCCGCAATTGCTATATTGGGATCCTGAAGATGCACGTCAGGTGAGTAACCTCACAAGAGGTAAAGAAGTGATACCAGTATTTTATAGAGCGAATGAATTCATAACACACTCATTCATTGCTTATCTTGGCCTTATACTCGGCTTGAAAGTTGGTGAGACTCGACAGGAGTAAGAATTATGTATTTTGGTTCCCCAGGAAAAATTGCGAGCATCGCGTTGATGCTGCCACTATGCATCGCCACCAATGCATTTGCTGCCGGGGACATAGAAATCCAGATTCCCGGAGATTTGAAGGACGCAGCAGGGAATATACTGAAGCCCAAAATTGTTGATGCCACGGACGGTAGCATCATAGATGACGACCCAGATCGCGAGGGCTTCCAATACAGAGTTCTGGTTGATGACGGAAATCTGTCACGCGCTATTAGAATAGAACTCAGTGGTCCACTGCTTGAACCTGAATCGATAGGTCAGTTTTCAATTGCAGACCCCTTTTATGAACGGGGTAAGATAATTCTAAGACTATCTCCGATTGAAACAGAAATAAGTGGTTCCGAAGTTGCGAGAAATCTTTATGCAATCAATGTTTCCACGCTTCCCGACAGCGAATTACCATCTTACTTCCAGAGAGCGCGGTTAGACTCGCTGAAACGAATTGAAAATCTGAAAGATGTTTGGACGAACTTGCATTCTTACGACGTGCAGTCTGTTTACAGCTATCTTCTGGCTGTGATTGAAATGTCAAAGCGCATGTATGTATTGCCACCGGCAGATATCGACAAAGCCAGAGTTTGGATGCAACTGGCTGTTAAGCGCAAGAAGGAGCGTGTTAACAAGGCTGTGGGTTTGACCAACGCCCAACACGCGCTTGAACTCCTCGATTCTCAAGAGGCGCTTAGATACACTTCCATTTGGCAAAATCTTCTTGAAAAAAGCTGTGAACGCCGGTTACCGTTGCTGCAGGCTTACAAGGCTAGCTTTACGAATTTACCAAAGCGCCGAAAGGAAATTGTAAGCAGCAAGACCAAGATTGATCTTGCAATCGTCAATGGGGCCATCGCTGAATGTATCCGCGAAAACCGCGTTGCAGCGATTGAAGAAAACAGGTCAGATGATCTGGTAGTGTTAGAAGCAGATGCGAAAAAAATCGTGAGCGATATTGATCAGCAGATAACCAGCGAAAATCTTAATAACAGGGTTGTTCGCAGGCTACAGGCTGATCAAAAATTTCTTAGGCAGATATTTCAATTCTAAGAACCAAGCCTGCTGGTATTCGAAGATTTTTCGTCCAAGCAATCTTGTTCCTATCAATCAGTCTTAACCTGCATCCTCAATCACTTGCGCGATGAGTTTTTCGAGCGTTTCTTCCGCAACATCCGTGTCTATCTGGCAGGTTCCCGCTGCCTGATGGCCGCCGCCGCCATACTTGAGCATCAACTCTCCAATATGGGTTTTGTTGGTGCGGTCAAAGATTGATTTCCCGAACGCAAAGACGGTGTTTTGCTGTCCTTTACCCCAAAGCACATGGCAGGAAATGTTGGTTTCCGGGTAAAGCGCATAGATCATGAAACGGTTGCCAGCAAAAATGGTTTCTTCGTTGCGCAGGTCGAGAACCGCGAGCGGACCATGAACGGTTGTGCAACGCTTGATCTGATCTTCAAATTTGTCCTTGTGGCTGAAGAACAGTTCCACGCGTTCTGCAACATCAGGCAGTTCCAGGATTTTGTCGATATTGGTTTCATTCTGGCAATAGTCGATCAGTTCCATCATCAAATGGTAATTGGAAATGCGGAACTCGCGGAAACGACCAAGGCCAGTACGAGAATCCATCAAAAAAGAGAGCAATTCCCATCCTTGCGGATTGAGCACATCCTCCTTGGTGAATTGCGCTGCATCAGCTTTATCAACGGCTGCCATCATATCGTCGGAAATTTTTGGAAAACGCTGAGCTCCACCAAAATAGTCATAGACAACCCGTGCGGCTGAGGGGGCCTTTGGATCAATGATATGATTCGTCAGATTGTCACCAATGCGCTTTGTTTCTGAATCGTGATGGTCAAATGCCACAAACACACCGGGCACATAGGGAAGGTTGGTGCTGATGTCTTTTTCGGTTAGCTCAATAAGGCCATCCTGCATGTCTTTTGGGTGCACAAAATCGATGTCGCCGACAAGGCCAAGTTCCTTGAACAAAACAGCGCAAACCAGTCCATCCATGTCAGAGCGGGTGACCAGACGATATCCACCCTCTGGTTTGGTAGCGATGATGTCGGCGGGTGTCATTTCATAATTTTCAACTTTGTGAAGCATATCGATCCTCTTTGGGCTTTTGAAATCACGTTAGGCGGAAAATGCTGAACTTTTTTTAACAGCCTCGTAACGATGATGATCAGGCTTAACAAACGGTTATCGTTCAGCGATAGGGGCGGAAAGGACTTGCTTACTCACCAAAATTTTAAGTGTCTCACAGCACGCGACTTTCTATACGTGGACGTAACGTCATCTTGGGATTTCAGGGGTTTCTTTTGGATCTGGTATTTGGATATATCGCGGGTCTTTTGACGTTGCTAAATCCGTGTGTCTTACCGGTTTTGCCCGTAATTCTCATCACGGCCCTTAATACCCACCGCCTTGGTCCGCTCTATTTATGTGCTGGATTATGCCTGACATTTGTAACGGTCGGCATGTTTGTGGCGTCACTTGGCCCAGCACTCGGCATCAGTGATACACTTGTGTCGCGGGTGGCCAGTGTGGTGATGATCGGATTTGGTTTGATCCTTATTGTTCCGGCATTGTCGCAACGTTTTACCTTGGCTGCCAGCACTGCAAGTGGGACTTTATCCAACAAGACTGCGGCTCTAAACAGCGATGGTCTTGGAGCACAATTTTTGACTGGTGTGCTTTTGGGGGCGGTGTGGAGCCCTTGTATCGGGCCGACGCTTGGAGGTGCGATCGCGCTCGCTTCCTCCGGCAATGATCTGGGTTGGGCAGCACTCATCATGCTTTCTTTTGCTTTTGGTGTCTCGACAATCATTTTGGTTCTGGCGACGCTTTCTCGTGATGCCTTGTTGCGCAATCGAGAACGCATGATGCGCATGTCACAATGGGCGCGTCCGATCATGGGTGGCTTGTTAGTCGCCGTCGGCGCATTTTTGTTTTTCGGACTTCATTACACAGTGGAACGTTGGGCAGTAGAAAACCTGCCTTATTGGTTCCAGGACTTATCGATTACGTTCTGACAGGGAGACACTCATGAACATCACTCGACGTACATTTCTTTCCACCGCCGCTGTGGGTGGGATTGCATTGGCATTGCCGAGTTTGGCAATTGCGAAAACAGTACAATATTCACCAGATACATTTGACCAATATATTGCAGATGGCAGAACGTTTCTAATGGGAGTTCATGCGAAATGGTGTTCGACTTGCGATCGTCAAAAGCGGGTGATCAATGCGCTGCGTGCTAAGGGAGAACCTTATGATAGCCTCACCATGATGGCGGTTGACTGGGATGAAAACCGGACCAACCCACTAATAGGCAAGTTGAATGTTCCGCGCCGTTCAACACTCATCATGTTCAAGGATGGTAAAGAGGTTGGCCGTGTTGTGGCTGGCACCAGTACATCAGCGATCCAGGCCCTGATCGACAAAGGGTTCTGATTTGTAAGCAAAAAGGTTTCTGCGTTTTTTAGGCAACCTTGGCTGCTTCACTTGCGGTGTTTTCGCCGAGAATTTGTTCGAGCGTGATCTGAAGCAAGTCGGATCGTGCTGGCTTCATCAGTGTTGCATTCGCACCCAACGCGCTAAAAGTGCTATCTGCATTTGCAAGATCTACGGAACTGAGCATTACCACTGGGATGTTTTTTAGTTGTGCGTCTGCACGCATTTCTCCCAGTACCTCGCTACCCGTCATCTGGGGCATTTGATAGTCAAGTATCACACAATCAATGCCGTAATTCTGGCTCTTCACAGCCCGCAAGAATGCCAAAGCTTCCGGACCGTTGCCAATTGCCAGACATTCCGCATCCCAGCCAGAGAGCAGTTCTGTCAATATATTCTGGTTGACTGTATTGTCATCGACAACAAGTATCTTGGCCCCGGTTAATGAAGCATGATGAGTGGCTTTCTGTGTCTGGTTCTCATCGACTTCACACTCAATCTCAAACCAAAAGTTGGACCCTTCGCCTTCTGTGCTTTCAACACCGATTTCACCGTTCATCAGACTAACAAGGGCAGAGGAGATCGAGAGGCCCAATCCTGTTCCATCATGACTGCGGCTGGCGGTATTATCCACTTGGCTGAACTTTTCAAACACTTGCTGAAGTTTGTCTTCAGGAATGCCAACACCCGTATCCTTGACTTCAAAACGCAAGCGGTTCTGATTGCCGGCTATGCTCTTCACATCAATGAACACATGGCCTTCTTTGGTGAACTTGACCGCATTGCCTGCGAGATTATTCAATATCTGTCTTAGTCGCCCGGCATCGCCGATGAAATTGTCTGACAATTCCGGAGCAATCCGAACAACAAGTTCCACATCTTTCTCCGCTGCGTTGCTTGCGACCAGCGTTGCAACATCTTCCACTACTTCTCGTAGCCTGAATGGGGCTGGATCAAGCATCATTTTGCCCGCCTCAAGCTTTGAGAAATCTAGGATATCGTTGAGGATGGTAAGGAGTGCCTGACCCGACTTGACGATTATGTCTGTGAAGGACTTCTGCTTTGGGTCCAGCTTGGTGTTGCCCAAAAGCTCGGCCATACCCATTACACCGTTCATCGGTGTTCTGATTTCGTGGCTCATATTTGCCAGGAATTCGGATTTTGTGCGCGAGGCTTCTTCAGCTCGATGGCGCATCACGTCAAGTGATTCAATCGTTTCTCCGTGTTTGTCCAGAAGGGAATTGAATGCGATGGCAACATCAGCGTTTTCTTCGCCCTCATTTACTTCGAGTCTGAACTTCTCGATGTCAGAGCCACTTGTTTCCGAGGTAGCAAATCCCTCGACAATTGCTGCGCGCATTTGGTCAATCCCAAGCGTCACACCATGTTCGGAGCTGTTTAGTCCGAGCTTTTCATCAGCTTCTGAAACGCGAAGCCGGACGAAGCGGTTTACCAACTTCAGGAGGATAAAACTGGCGCCAAATGCCCAGATGAAATTGATCACATTGCCTTCCAATTGAACCAGCAATTGGCTAAACCGCGAACCATTCACCATGTCTTCCGGGTAACCGACAAGGGCGACCATCAGTGAGCCCGTCACTCCACCTGCGCCGTGAACTGCGACCACGTCTACAGGGTCGTCAATCTTCAATACGTATAGAATAAATGCAGAAGCCAAGATGGCAACTGAGCCACCGACAATACCTACCAAGACCGCACCTTCTAGGTTTACGTAAGCACAGCCAGCGGTGATCGCAACAAGGCCTCCCAAAAGACCGTTGATCGTTGAAGTTGGCGAAAACTTGCGACCTGAGAGAAAATACCCCAGCAACATGCCAGCAGCACTGCCGAATGCGGCGCCAAGAATGGTGTTTGCTATTACAACAGGAAGGCGCGGTGCTTCAGGAGCTACGGCTCCCGCGTTAAAGCCAATCCACCCGATAAAGAGAATGACGGTTCCGGCGAGAGACAAAACCGCCGAAGAACCGTGCATGGGTTTCACATTACCATTCTCGTCAAAGCGGCCTATGCGAGGGCCAATCACCAGAATTGCGGCAAGTGCCACCCATGCGGCAGTGCTGTGAACTACAGTTGAACCCGCAAAATCCAAAAACCCTTTGTCCGCAAGATAGGAGGGGTTATTCAAAAGGACTGCATTACCCCATACCATATGGGCGAACACGGGATAAATTAGCGCGGCGATGATGCATGTCAGTATCAGATATCCAGCAAAATTCATTCGCTCGGCAATGGCGCCGGATACAATGGTTGCAGCAGTTGCGCAAAACGCAAACTGGTAGATCAGCATCACCAGCACACTTGCATTGTTTGCCAATGGATCAAGACTACCAAACCCCAGAAATGGCAAAACATTTGATCCAAATGCGATCTGATGGCCGAACAGAAAGAAAATTACCGAGCATAGAACAAAATCTGCAGCATTTTTCTGTGCCACGTTAACGGCATTCTTTGACCGGACTGCACCAGCTTCCAGCAAAAGAAAGCCCGCCTGCATGAAAAGCACTAAAACAGTACAAAACAGAATCCATATGATGCTGGAAGTATTCATTGCCGCAATAAGCGATGGCGACTGATTTGAATCTATGCGCTCGAAGTTCGCGAAGAAGGCCAAGCCTATAGCAGTCAACGGCAACAATGCGCATAATGTCATTGCCCGCCGTGAGACGGATTGTGGATTTGACGACATTGGGGCACCTGTAATCAAATTATGAAGGTGAACGCTAAATCGCAAAGCTTAATATTAAGTCACCAGATCAATTATTGAGACTTTGGTAAAGAATTGACCAATGGTTGGATTATAGAATTCGCGTGTTGCTTTTTACGTAGTGGTTCACCGGCTAGAACGAATTATTGCCGATACAATTGAAACATGTTCTCAGAGTACTATGCTGACCCTATGAGTAAGTTTATCAAATATGTGCTGGTTTGGCTGTCTTTTGCCCTTGCATTGCCAAGCGTCACAGCCGCGTTTGAGATCGCCCCATACAAGGAGCGCCTTTTTAAGTATCGCAAACCGCTGGAAGTCCAGGACAATGGGGATTTTCTAAGGCTACCCTACGATCCGCTACGCGACATCAATCAGCGCGATGAAATGCCGGTGCGCAAAGTGCATGGCAAGTATGTTTCATCAAAACCGACACGCAAGCAGATTGATACTTCGATTACAAAAGATGGTCGAACCGTTACTCACTTTGCAGTAGGCGCTTTGTCCGGCAATGCCACCATGACAGTGATCTTCCTGCATGGCCGCGATGGCAGTCGTCATCTGGGTTTTTCGGACGAAAAATTTGGCGGCAACTTTAACCGTGTCAAAAACCTTATGTTTCGTAACGGTGGAATTTATTTGAGCGCAGATTTCACCGATTTTGAGCAAGAAGGGCTCAAGGACATTACGGCTCTTGTCAGCCATTATCGCCCCCTCACCAAGGGCAAGCTTGTCATCGCTTGCGGTTCCATGGGCAGTTTTCTGTGTTGGCGTTTGGCAAAGGATAAGAAGGCATCCTCCATGGTAGATGCCTATGTCCTCATGGGTGGTTTCCCGGATCCGACTTATCTCGCCTCCGGAAAACTCAATGTGCCGAGAGGAAACCCAGCGATGTATTTTGCCCATGGTTCCATTGACAGCGTCTACAAATGGACCGATGTCCATCGATACTACAAAGACATTCGCAACAAGGTTCCGGGATATCCGGTCAAGATGGCGCTGTTTGATGGCGGTAAACACGGGACGCCCGTCCGAATGATCGACTGGCGTCTGGCGCTGAACTGGATCGCCAAACAATAATCATCGCGGACAGTGTTCCCAAACATCGGCTAATTCATGTTCATCAGCCCGTTTTGTCTGAAACTGTAATCGGCATCGCGACCAATAATGATGTGATCCAATATACTGATGTTTAAAAATGAAGCGGACTGGACCAGAACCTTGGTCATTTCAATATCTTCTTTACTAGGTTTTTCCGAACCGCCCGGGTGATTGTGCACCAGGATCAAATGGCTGGCGTTTTGCCCAAGAGCGCGTGACATAATCTCTCTGGGATATACCGAGACATGGTTCACAGTCCCGACCTGCAGACATTCATGCGACAGCAGGAAATACGACTCGTCCAAAAACAGCACATGAACTTCTTCCCGGCTTTTGTCGGACAACAAGGTCCGGCTGAATCGGCGAACGTCGTCAAGATTATCGAGAAGCGGACTGTTATTGATCTGCGATTTCAGAATGGTGCGCATGATCTTGCGCGTTTTCCGCAACTCCCCCAAGGCGCTTTCTGACAATATGTTCATGTCCTCCAATTGTTCGTCCGGAGCAATCAGGACGTGGCGCGCATCCCCAAACCGGTTCAACAAAGCGACAGATGTCAACCGGCGCTCAGACCCCGTCAGTACATTTGAGAATATTGAATTCAGGATTTCCAGATCGTGCTTTTGATATTTTCGATTGTTCGTAAATGATCTCGCACTACTGCAGTTCTGTATGATTGGCATGAATAACTCCCCACAAAGATTCACACTTATGTTCCACTGGACAAACCTATTATATATGTTTGCACATTCAAGTCGATTTGAAGTCAAACATGGTCTGAGAAGCCATGCCGGACCAAGTTATGCTGGCTGTGGTTAACGTGATTTGTTGGCTGTTTCCCAAATTTTCATTGCGGATTTTGTCAACAAAACCTCTCTGTTGGCTTCTTGACACCAGCAGTTTCGAACCCCATTAGACATCAAGGTTAACATTCGGAGAACAAATATGACCCTAGCGGTGACATTCCCTGGACAAGGTAGCCAGGCGGTAGGAATGGGTGCCAGCCTGATTGAAGGGTCCGCTGCTGCAAAGGCTGTTTTTGATGAGGTTGATGAAGCACTTGGCGAGAAGCTCTCCGATCTGATTGCCAATGGTCCGGAAGAAGCTCTGACACTTACGGCAAATGCTCAGCCAGCTTTGATGGCCGTGTCCATTGCTGCATTGCGGGCCCTGGAAGAAAAGGGTTTTGAACTTTCAGAAAACGCGTCATTTGTTGCCGGCCATTCCCTTGGCGAGTATTCGGCACTTTGCGCTGCGGGCACGTTTTCTGTCACAGACGCCGCTAAGTTGTTGCGTATTCGCGGAAATGCAATGCAAGACGCTGTGCCAGTCGGTAAGGGTGGCATGGCTGCCATAATCGGCCTTGAACAGAGCGATGTTGACGCCGTGTGTGCAGAAGTCTCCGAGGCTGGCGTTTGTCAAATCGCCAATGATAATGGCGGGGGGCAGCTTGTGATTTCGGGTGATAAAGCAGCTGTTGAGAAAGCGACAGAACTGGCTTCGGAAAAGGGAGCGAAACGCGCACTGATGCTGCCGGTTTCGGCACCATTTCACTCAGCATTGATGGCTCCTGCTGCAGAGGCGATGGAACAGGCTTTGGCCGAAGTTGCCATGAACGATCCTGTGGTTCCGCTGGTTGCAAATGTATTGGCTTCCCCGGTTTCGGATGCCGGTGCAATTCGCACTCATTTGGTGGAGCAGGTTACCGGACGTGTGCGCTGGGCAGAATCCGTTCAGTGGATGGGGCAAAATGGTGTGACACAGTTGATGGAAGTTGGCTCAGGCAAGGTTCTCAGTGGGCTGGCTCGCCGCATCAATCGCGATATGAAAAGCATTAATGTCGGATCGATGGATGATCTTGACAAGGCAATGGAAGCAATTGCCTGAAGACTGGAGATTAAGAATGTTTGATTTAAGTGGCAAGAAAGCTCTTGTAACCGGAGCATCGGGTGGCATTGGCGAAGCAATTGCTCGCAAGCTGCATGCTCAGGGCGCAGTTGTTGGATTGCATGGC
>JASJDO010000006.1 GCA_030065115.1 Rhizobiaceae bacterium
TCATTGTTTCCCATGCCTTTGAAGGCATTGCTGGCCGACTGCGCATGAACCACCAGAGATGTCGCCAATAATAGGCTCGATGCAATTGCAAAACGCAACAAATATCTAATCATTGGCTTGCCTCATCGCCTTTTTTGATTTCTTTCGGCCGTAAAGTCATTCGAACATTACCTTCAAATACCAAGCGGTCACCGCCATCCTCAACCAACAGGCTGGCTGAAGAGATATCAGCCTGGGCACTGCTTGCCTTGATTGGCGAACTTGTCTGTAAGGTACCCTTGTCGATGTCCACATCAGCATCCTGAAGATAGATTTCCATACCGTCTGAGGTCTTAACCTCAACTGCTTTTGTCAAGACCAGCGTTTTGAAATCCGAGTCATAGACACCATTGCCGGCAACAATATTGGCAGAATGCTCGCTATCCATCGGCAATGTGGCAATAATCGATTGCAGTTCAACCACAGCAGGATTTTGCGCATCCTGTATTGCGCGAACCGCTTTCAAACGATAGGGGCGCTGGTTTTCATCCATTCCATTAAGGTTTGGATTTTCCATGATGAGTTTGCCATCATTGACCTCAATATTGGCAATTTCGATATTTGGCAGAAACATCTTCTGTAGAACCAGGGTTCCTACAACGCCAAGAATCACAACAACACCAACAATTGGTAGCAATATTCTCAGAAAACGGACCCGGCTTGTATGACGTGCGGCTTTCTCAAACTCGGCATCGCTTCTGTAGCCTGACAAAAATTCCAGATCATTGCCAATCTGTCCGCTATCACGGCTAGATGTGCGCGGAGACTGAATAGGCATGCCGGGATGAACGAGTTTACTCACAGGATATCATCACAATATTTCAAACGTGATACAAAGCGTTACCAAGCCATAGTGGCTATTTTCGGGCCAAGTATCAACTGTGCGCGAATATATCGGTTTCTGGCCATCCTGCGAGATCCAACCGCGCACGGGTTGGCAGAAATTCAAAACAGGCCTTTGCAAGCTCTGAACGTTCTTCACGCAGCAGGCGTTGATCAAGATGTGCCCTTAATTCGTGCAAATGAAGGACGTCAGATGCAGCATACTCCAATTGCGCTTGCGTAAGTGTCTCTGCTGCCCAATCTGAACTCTGCTGTTGTTTGGAAATGTCAACACCAATCAGCTCGCGAACAAGATCTTTCAAGCCATGCCTATCTGTATAGGTTCGGGTTAGGCGTGAAGCGATTTTGGTACAATATATTTTGGCGCAGGATATACCGAGCGCATGTTCTAAAACTGCAACATCGAACCGGGCGAAATGAAAAATAATCGTGCGGCCGGGATCTTCAAGCAGCTTCTTGAGATTGGGTGCCTCGGTTTGCCCTTTTGCAATCTGGACGACATCGGCGGTCCCATCACCGGGTGAAAGCTGCACCACACACAAGCGATCCCGCAGAGGATTCAAGCCAAGAGTTTCAGAATCGACCGCCACGCTGTCTGCGTATCGGTCAAGATCAGGCAAATCACCTTTATGGAATCGTATTGTCACGAATCAGCCTTTTGATTGAATGGGTTCTTGCTTTTATAATACGCTTTGTATTGTTGTACCATAGACGTACCAAAAACGGTTTATTAGTTCTTAACCCGAATCAATGCAATCTTTTCAGCAGCTGACACAGGGTGTTGTGAAGATCACCAAAACCGAAAATCAAGGATGACATGATTGATTTGAACAGCAGCGATTCAGGCAACGAGCGCCGAATAGCACCCAGAAAGAAAACTGAAGACCTCTCCAGTATTGTGGTCAATGTCAACGGCCGTATCATAACATGCATGGTTCACAATATTTCGGAAACCGGCGCCATGATACAAACCTCCACGCGGGAACTCCCGAAACGCTTTATTCTGGATAACCCTAATGAAGGAATACGGCGCGCCTGTCGTGTAATCTGGTCGAAAGGCGATCTAACCGGCGTGGAGTTTTCAAAAGTCAGCCAAATCCGAACATGACGCAAATACTATAGTCAGGACGTGACTGGATATTTCTGAACGGTGTGGGTGGTTTTACGCTCATAATTGCAAAATTCGGAGATGAGCCATGAATGTCGATACTGGATTTTCAATCCAAAACCGAAAAATCGATCCAGACAAAAAACCTTCGACGCGTCCGGACGGGTCACCAATCGACAATGATCGAATTGAAATCGGACCGACACCCCTTGCCTTTTTTGAATGGGAGCGGGTCGGAATTGCTGCACCGGATTTGGCCGGGATGCGCGAATATCGTCATGCACGCTTGGTCAATGAAATACGCAAAAGAGATTATGGCGCCGTTTTGATGACGGACCCACTCAACATCCGATATGCAACTGACAGCACAAACATGCAGCTATGGAATACGCATAATCCATTCCGTGCTTGTGCGGTATTTGCAGATGGCTACATGGTTCTTTGGGATTACAAGAACTCGATGTTTCTTGCGGATCACAATCCGCTAGTCAATGAAGTCCGCTCCGGGGCGTCAATGTTCTACTTTTGCAATGGAGATAAGGTCGTTGATGATGCAAACCTGTTTTCCCATCAGATCGCTGACCTGATGAAAGAGCATTGTGGGCAGAATAACCGGATCGCCGTAGACAAGATCATGATTGCCGGGCTTCGAGCTCTGGAAGCACGAGGCCTTGAAGTGCATGAAGGTGAAGAGGTCACCGAAAAGGCCCGGGTCATCAAGGGGAAAGATGAAATTGCTGCAATGCGCTGCGCGGTTCATGCGTGTGAAAAGTCTGTGCGCGCAATGGAAGATTCCGCGTCAGCAGGAATGACTGAAGATGACATCTGGGCAGTTCTTCATGCTGAAAACATAAAACGTGGCGGTGAGTGGATAGAAACGCGCCTTCTGGCATCAGGGCCACGGACTTTTCCATGGTTTCAGGAATGCGGCCCGCGGGTGATACAGGACAACGAGATCGTCGCCTTCGATACCGATCTTATCGGTTGCTACGGAATGTGCGTAGACATTTCCCGCACGTTCTTTGTTGGCGATGACGGCCCAACTGAAAAGATGAAGGAATATTACAAAATTGCCCATGATCATATCATGATCAACATGGATCTTCTTGCGCCAGGTGTTTCATTCAAGGAACTCACATTCGGAGGACACCAGTTGCCAGAGGAAGTTGTGCCCGGCCAATATAGTTGTCGTTTCCATGGTGTCGGGCTTTGTGATGAATGGCCATTGATTGCCTATGCCAAAGAGTATCGTGATGGAGCATATGATTATGAACTCGAACCCGGCATGATGCTTTGTGTCGAAGCGCTGGTTGGCTCGGAGGAAGCGGGTTTCTCGATCAAACTGGAAGATCAGGTTCTGATCACGGAAGACGGATATGAAAACCTGACGAATTATCCCTATGATGAACGGTTTCTGAAAAGCTGACGCTTGGCACTACACACGTTGAAAGCCCTGCAGGTATCTTTTTTCGGCCATGGTTCGCGTTCAGAGTCCATTCAGCCTTTTTGGGGTAAGTTCGTCGACGCTCCGGTTAACGAAATCTTAACTGGATTGTTAGAATCTTAACAAAGTTTTAAATTTAAGGGGAATTCCATGAAACGCGGCGCAATTCTGGTAGCAGGAACGCTTGCATTGGCGTCATGCTCAAGCACAACAGATACATTAACAGGTCGTCCTCAGGTTAACAACACAGCGGCAGGTGCAGGAATTGGTGCGGCTGTTGGTGCGCTAGGCGGTCTGCTGATCGCCAAAGACAAAAGCGGTAGTGACCAACGCAAGTCAGCACTCATAGGCGCCGGTGTCGGTCTGCTTGTGGGTGGCGGCATTGGCGCTTACATGGATAAGCAGGAGCAGGAACTTCGCCAGCAACTGATCAATTCCGGAGTAAGTGTGTCACGCAATGGCAATGAAATCGTTCTGAACATGCCATCCAATGTAACCTTTGCAAGCGGACAGGATTCACTCAATGCGAATTTCTTCCCGGTCCTGAATTCAGTTGCAATCGTGCTCAACAAATATCCGCGCACGCTGCTTGATGTAGATGGCCATACCGACAGTGTGGGCGATGACTTCTCTAATCAGGCACTTTCCGAGCGTCGAGCCGTAACCGTAGCGCGCTATCTGAATTCGCAACAAGTGGATAGCCGCCGTCTGCGCATCATCGGCTTTGGGGAAACTCGACCGATTGCAGATAACGCAACGGATGCTGGACGTGCAGCAAACCGTCGGGTTGAGGTTCGTATTTCACCGCTTACCTGATCGGCAGAACAGCAGAGCTCCTTCAGCGAGAACTGCTTACCGAAAAAGAGAATTTGAACCCATATCCCCGGGGGGGGGTATGGGTTTTTATTTATGAGTTCAAAAAGATCAAAAATAATTTGTATTGAAACCCAAGATTGCTTCACAAAAGCTTCGTAAATCTGTCATACAGAGACGGCGAATCTTATTTCGATTGCAGGGAATAGCAACATGCCTAGGGCAGCGGTCAATAATACGATTGAGTTTACCTACTCCACGCCTAATCACACACTACCTCAACGCAGTTTCATCAAAACGATAGAGGCGATTGGTGGTCAACGGAAACTAAAAGGATTGTATGAACAGTTTCTCGGCGAAGATGGCGAAGCTCGGGATTTTTTTCAATCCGCTGTTGATTTGCTACGGCTTGATATCCGAGCCAATGAAGAGCCCCTGAAAAATGTGCCTAAAGATGGGCCAGTTTTGTTCATCGCAAACCATCCTTACGGCGTTCTGGATGGAATAGTTCTGACCTGGTTGGCACGCAAAGCGCGCCCGGATGTAAAGGTCATGGCAAACCACGTCCTGTGTCAGGCACCTGACGCCAAAGGCGCGCTGCTTCCCGTTGATTTTTCGCATACCAAAGAAGCACTTCAAACCAATATGGCGACCCGTAAGGAGGCGATCGAAACTTTAAATGAGGGTGGGGCGATCGGCATTTTTCCCGCAGGCGGCGTTGCAGTGAGCGAAAAACCGCACAAGGGACCGGCAGTTGATACAAACTGGCATCCTTTTGCCGCCAAACTGGTTCGGAAAACCAATGCTACCGTGATACCTGTTTATTTTGGCGGGCAGAATTCCCGGCTGTTTCAAATTGCCAGTCACTTCAGTGCGACGCTTCGCCTGGCATTGTTCTTCTTCGAAACTGCCCGTAGGATTGGCAGTGAAGTGGAGTTTGCGGTAGGCGAACCGATCACCCCCGACGAGATCGCGTCGATCCCGGATCGCGACGAGTTGATGCGTACACTTAGGATGCGAACTTATAATCTTGCGACCAACCTGAAAACACCGAAGACCGGGCATCCCCGCTATGATCGTGAATTTGAATTTCCCGATCGCATGAAGTTCTGATCTCAAAACACAACTCTACCTAGAGGATATTTTCTCACCATCTTCCTTGATGAACTCTGCTGGCGGATTTCCAAGAAGAGAGAAAACTTCTTCAGATGGGCGACACAGTTTCACGCCCTTTGGGCTGCAGACAATCGGCCTGTTCACCAGAACGGGATGTTCCAGCATCGCGTTGAAAATGCTTTCATCTGAAACATCGTCGTCCAGTAAACCCAATTCTTCCGCAGGTGATTTTGTGGTCCGAAGCGCTTCACGTGGAGTCAAATCAGCGGCAGCGAAGAGTGCAAGCAGTTGCGGTCTTGTCCAACCGTCTTTCAGATATTCAATGACGACATAGTCCTCATCAGTTTGCCTGATAATTTCCAGCGTGTTTCGGGAGGTTCCGCAATCAGGGTTATGATGGATCACTATCGTCACGTCTTGCTTCTTCCAAATTGCCAATTGCAATACGCGAGAGCACTGATGGCTCCGATCAATTGTGCAATTATGAACAGTGGCACATTTGACGGTAGAATCCCTGTGAATGTGTTGGAAAACGATCGGGCGATGGTAACCGCCGGATTGGCAAAGGATGTGGAAGCCGTGAACCAATAAGCTGCGGTGATGTATAAACCAACAGCAGAGGGTACGAATTCAGGCCGTGACTTGAGCGTGCCCAAAATGACCATCACTAGGCCGAATGTAGCCACCAGCTCCGCAAACCATTGATCAGGCCCGGTTCTGACTTTTTCAGACACTTGAAACAGGTCAAGACCAAACATTGCATGAGCCGCCCATACTCCGACTATGCCACCCAAAATCTGAACGGCAATGAAACCTATGGATTCGGACGTTTCCATCTCGCCTTTGAGACGGAAAACCAGTGTGACTGCCGGATTGAAATGCGCGCCGGAAACCGGCCCGAACAGGGTGATCAGCACAGCCAGAATAGCGCCAGTTGGTATGGTGTTTCCGAGCAAGGCAATCGCTGTGTTACCATCTGCCAAAGCCTCACCCATAATTCCTGAACCAACGACAGTTGCCAGCAGAAGGGCTGTCCCGACAAACTCGGCGCCAAGCCTTTGTGCATCATTATGGTCAGACATTATTCATCATCCGAGTTGTTTGAAAACTGATAAATCAACTTTCATGACAGTCTGATGACAGAACTTTCAGATTATAACTGGCCTGCTTCTTCAAGCACTTTTCGGGCCACACGGAAGCACTCAAGCCCCATGGGAACACCGCAATAAATCGCTACTACATGGACGATTGCGCGGATCTCTTCTTTGGTGACCCCGTTATTCAATGCACCCCTGCAGTGAATTTCCCACTCATGCATGCGGCCGAGCGCCCCAATCATGGAAAGATTCATCATGGAACGGGTTTTAGCGTCAATGACATCATCCCCCCATCCGAAGCCCCAGCACCAGGCGGTCATCGCTTCCTGAAACGGGCGAGTAAAATCGTCAGCAGCAGCCAGATTTTTCTCAACATATTCGCCACCCAAGGTGGATTTGCGCTGCTCCAGCCCCTTTAAAAAGAGGTCTTCATCAAAGATATTGCTCGTCATTTCAATTTTTCCCGATCATCAATGCGCTGGTATCAGGAGCGCAGTTTTCTGGTCGACTTCAACATAGCTGTAATCAATGCATCCCGGGTAGTAGAAAGTTCATCCACACCCGCTTTTCCTGCTTCATCGCGCACCCCATCACTGAGGATTTGCGCAACATTCGGATTTAGTCGTGGATTACCGAGATCATCCCACCATCGATTGAAACTAGGGGTATAGCGTTCACAAAATGCATCTAACCCACCTTCTCCGGCGCCTAAGTGAAACAACATGGTAGGTCCCATGGCGGCCCAACGAAGCCCCGGCCCTGACCAAACTGCCTTATCGACATCCTCAACAGAAGCCACTCTTTCATTCACGAGATGAATTGCTTCGCGCCACAATGCGGCTTGTAGGCGGTTTGCAACATGACCCGGCACTTCCTTGTTAACGCGGATTGTCACTTTACCCACAGACTTATAGAAATTTTCCCCTATCTCCAAAACATCCTCATCTGTTTTCTCGTTTGCGAGTAATTCAACCAGCGGAATAAGATGAGGAGGGTTGAACGGATGACCCAGAATAAAGCGCGACGGGTTTGACCAACCCGCCTGCATCTCCTTGACCATAAGCCCAGATGCAGACGAGCAAACAATTGCTTCAGGTTCCAGGCGAGATTCGATCTCGGCAAAGGTTGCATGTTTTATCTCAATACGTTCGGGCACATTCTCCTGAACAAAACCGCAACCCTCTACTGCATCTCCAGCAGAGTCGAAAAATTGTAGCGTGCCCTTTCTGCCTTCAACCGCAAGACCGAGCTCCAACAGGGTGGGCCATGCATTTTCCACATACGCCTCCACATCGTTCCGAGCCGTTAGCGAAATATCAAAAACATTCACATCCTTACCCGCCGCAAGGAACAGGGCGGTCCAACTGGCGCCAATAACGCCGGCGCCCAAAACGGCGGTTTTTTGAATGTCACTCATCAAAATAATCCCGGATTAAGAGGGGAGGCGGCGGTCATCCCACCATCAAGTGTGTAGCATTGTCCGGTTGCAAAGCTTGAAGCATCGCTCGCCAACCAGACTGCCATGGCAGCAATATCTTGCGGCTTTCCAAAGCGGCGCATGGCGTGGCGTGACAAAGCATCTTCTTTTGCCTTCACGGGATCATTTGCCAGATCAAAGCCAGCGTCCAGCATCCCGGTTTCAATCCAGCCAGGACAAATCGCATTGCAACGAATGTTCGGCCCATGATCAACCGCAATGGAGCGCGTTAAACCATGAACAAATGCTTTGGATGCGTTGTATAGCGCCATGGAAGGATCCGCCACTTTACCGGAGATCGATCCTATGTTGATGATCGATCCGCCCCCATTCATCTTCGGAATAAAGGCACGGCACAGGTTGAATACGCCCTTTGCATTGGCACCGATGACCAGGTCCCAATCCGTATCACTGCTTTCCGTAACTGTCTTTTCAACCTGAATGCCCGCATTGTTTACAAGAATATCGCAGGCACCAAACATTTCCGCAAACCGAGTAACGCCTTGGCTGTCAGACACATCCAAAGTCTGCCAATCGACTATGTCCGGTAAATCACCGGGGCGTTGCCCACGACCACAGGTTACAACCTTGGCATCTTCCGCAATAAATGCATCAACGATGCCTCGGCCAATACCCTGTCGACCGCCGGTTACAATCGCTGTCTTTACTGCAAGAACACCCATCGTTAATGTGCAACCATGACATGGCGGATGGCTGTGTATGCGTCCAGTGAATAGACTGACATATCACACCCTGTCCCTGAACCTTTCATGGCAGCCCATGGCATCTCCGGAGTACCAACGCCATGGGTATTCACCCAAGTGAACCCGTATCTTAGCGAAGAAGAAACGCGCATTGCCCGGCCCACGTCAGCGGTAAATACTGAAGACGCCAGGCCATAGCGGCCTGCGTTCGCTGTGTTGATTGCTTCCTCTTCGTTCTTGAAACGGGAAATGGTCACCACAGGACCAAAGACTTCATTGGTTGCAATATCTGCCTTATTGTCCACATTTGCGACGATGGTCGGATCATAGAAAAAGCCCGGACCTTCACCTGATTTTCCGCCGCAAACAATATCGCTTGAACTACGCGCTTTATCCACAAATGCTGCCACGCGCTGGCGCTGAATATCACTGACAATCGGCCCCATTTCAGTGCCTTCTTCTTTTTGCTTACCGACCTTGATTTGCTTGACCTGATCTTCAATGGCAGCAACCAGCTTCTCATAAACACCCTCAGAAGCCATAACGCGACACGGTTGTGCACAATCCTGTCCGGCATTGAAAAACGAGCCATAACGAACCGTCTCAGCCACCGCATCGATATCCGCATCGTCAAACACAATGACAGGCGCTTTACCGCCGAGCTCAAGATGCACATGGCGAATTTGGTTGGATGCTGCCCTCATCGCAGCCATCCCCGTTTGTGGCGAACCGGTTATGGAAATTGCCTCTGCTTGCGGAGAATTGATCAGACGGTCGCCGACAGTGGCACCCTCGCCATGGATGACATTCAGCACACCCTTTGGCAGCACATCAGAAAGCAGTTCTGCAGCGCGGAGCGTGGAAAGAGGGGTGATTTCCGATGGCTTGAGCGCGACTGTGCACCCGGCAGCCAAAGGTGCGGCAAGCTTCCATGAGGCCATCATCAATGGATAGTTCCATGGCGCAATGGCGGCGACCGGTCCAACCGGATCGCGCCGGATCATGGAGGTATGGCCTTCAACATATTCACCTGCCGCAGACCCGGACATGGTGCGTGCAGCACCTGCAAAGAAGCGGAACGTATCAATGGTCAGCGGCATCTCGTCATCATGTGCAGACGGCCAAGGTTTACCTACATCAAGGCTTTCCAATTCCGCTAACTCCTGTGCGTTTTCTTCCAGAACATCAGCGATTTCCAGCAATAGCGCTGAACGTTCAGCAGGCGTTGTCTTTCGAAACGTTTCAAATGCTTCTTCCGCACCACGGATGGCTGTGTCTATTTGCTCGTCGCTTGCTTCGTTTACTTGAGCTATTTCTGCACCCGTTGCCGGGTCGATAATCGGCAATGCTGCTCCTGCACCTTCAACAAGCTCACCATTTATCAGTAATTTGGTTTGCATCTTCTCCTCCGATTTTTTGCCGCTACAGGCCACACTCTGCGTTGATTTTCTAGAACTTCACCCGATCTCCGCCCTTCAGAGCAAGCCGTTCACGCGCTTCATCCGGTGTTGCAACCGTCAGTCCCAGATTTTCAATGATTGACCTGATTCTGGTTACTTGTTCAGCGTTTGAAGTCGCCAGTTTTTTCGGCCCGATGTAAAGCGAGTCCTCGAGCCCAACCCGCAAGTTTCCACCCAACATTGCGGATTGCGTTGCAAACGGCATTTGGTGACGGCCTGCTGCCAGAACCGACCACTCATAGTTCTCTTCTCCAAAAAGCTTGTTTGCGATGGTGTGCATGTGCATCAGGTTATCAAGGTCAGCACCTGCACCGCCCAGTATGCCAAAGACCATCTGAATAAAAAATGGCGGCTTGATCAGCCCTTTATCGACGAACCATTTCACATTGTAGAGGTGACCAAGATCGTAGCACTCAAACTCAAATTTTGTGCCGTGCCCCTCACCCAATTCTTTCAAAGCATATTCAATGGTTCGGAATGTGTTGGGAAAAATGAAGTCTTTGGTCATTTCCAAAAAAGGCTCTTCCCAATCATGCTGCCATTCGGAATGTTTTTCCAGCATCGGGAAAATACCAAAGTTCATGGATCCCATGTTCAGCGATGCCATTTCCGGGCTGGCTGTTGTTGCAGCCAACAGCCGCTCATCCATGGTCATGCCCAAACCACCACCTGTAGAAACATTAATCACCGCATCGCTAGACTGTTTGATAACCGGCAAAAACTGGTTGAAAATTTCAGGTCTTGGATCAGGCTTTCCTGTTTCAGGGTCACGCGCATGCAGATGAATGATGGAAGCTCCTGCTTCAGCTGCTTCGATGGATGCCGTTGCAATCTCGGCTGGCGTTATCGGCAGGTGCGGCGACATGGTTGGCGTGTGAATGCCGCCAGTTGGTGCGCAGGTGATGATTACTGATTTTGACATTACTTATCCCTTCAACTTGGCAAGTGCACGCTGAGCACGACGCGCTACTGATTTCCGGGTTTCAGAAGACAATCGCTCGAGGTGTGGCATCAACCAAGCCTGCAAATCCGCATTATCCTTCGCCAGACGGGCCAAATATTCGATTGAATTGTTCAGAACGATCCAGTCATCATTATTAGCAAGATTGCGTTTTACGAGCGCCAGTGCCTTCGACTTTTGATCGGAGGTCATTGCGGCTTCTGCGCCCTCAAACAGCTTCGGCAAAGTCCATTGGGCTGATGGCTGGTCCAATTCTCCAATTTCATTGATCAAACGGTCAATGAAAGGGACAAGCAATTCTGGTTGCTCGGCTTGTACGCGGCGCATGGCATTGGAGACGCGAAGACGAACTACCTCGTCCTCGCTGGAATAACAGTCATAGAGTTCTGAAAACCGTCTGCCATCAGCCAAGACAATATCAACAACCTCAATTGTCCTGCCCAATGAATTGGGATGACCGCCAGTTAACATTTCTTCAAATTCGTTGATCATAGCTTCATCTGCTGTACTTGGGCGGAAAGCCCGCCATCGATTACCCAAAGCTGGCCCGCCGCATAACGTGCTTCGTCAGAGGCAAGCCAATTCACCAGATTGGCGATATCTTCAGGTTTTCCGTAGGTCCGCATGGGATGGACGTCGCGCACTGCCTGTTGCAACGTTTCAATATTGCCACCGCTGCCGCCTGAGCCATCGCCTTCAAAGAAAGATTGCAGCATGGGCGTGTCGACATAACCGGGACAAATTGCATTGACGCGAATGCCTTCCGGCCCATGGTCACAGGCCATGGCTTTGGTCAGCGCATGGACCGCGCCTTTGGTCGCGCAATAGGCGGCAAGACCGGGGTCCGCGATATATCCATCATAAGAACCAAAGTTTATGACTGAAGAACCGTTTGAGTTTTGTTCGGCGGATTTTCGTAACAAAGGCAGGGCATATTTTGATGTCAGGAACATGCCCGTCACATTGATCGCAAATATCCGATTCCACTGCTCCAGCGTCGTGTTCTCAATCGTCTCTTCGATCTCAATGCCCGCCGCATTGACAAGAATATCCAGTTTGTCCCAACGATCACCCAAACTGCTGAATGTTTTAAATACACCAGCTTCATCTGTGACATCAAACTTCACGAATTCACCGGCACCACCATTATCAGACAGGTCGGCTGCAACAACCTCTGCCCCTTCACGTTCAAACCGCTCACAAATCGCAGAGCCAATCCCGCCGGTACCGCCCGTCACAAACGCCGTTTTCCCCTCCAAGACTCCCATCAAACAACTGCCTTTTTGTAGTGATCGAGAACAAGACCGTGAAAGTGATGCACCGCATGTTCCGATTTTCCGGAGCCATCGGGATCATGCACGATCCGGCCCTGATCAAAGGCCGGCGTATTCATGCCGCGCTGGACGCTCTCAACCAGATTGATGTCTTCCACCTGAAGCACTTCATCCAGATATCGAATGGCTTCTTTCTCTGTTTCATCAGGTTCTGGGGTTTCCAGATAAAAGTCATAGGTTTCGTAGGTAAGATCAGGACCAGCAGGAATGATGTTCAATACAATCATGGAAGACCGGCCCGGATATCGCATCAGACAGGTGGTTGGCCAAAGCCACCAGACCGCATGAGTTCGAACAGTAGCATTTGAAACATCATAAGCGGCATTTGGTGAATTGCCTGCATCAGCCATGTGACTGGAATAAATGCCGTGCGTGGTCACCTTATAAGTGTCCATGTCGACCAGTTCGCAAAAATCCTTGTGAGCAGTTGGGCAGTGGTAACATTCAAGAAAATTGTCGACGACATTCTTCCAGTTCGACTTGATCTCATAAGTCAGACGATGTCCGAAGGTGAGTTGATCGATATCCGGTGCCCAATGACGTATTTCAGTCTCCAGGTCCCCAGATTGCTCGTGCAAAGACGATGCATTGGGATCGAGATTTACGTAAATAAACCCGCAGAACTCCTCGACCTGAACCTGATCCAGGCAAATGTTTTCCAGTTTGAATTCTTCCAGATGTTCTGTGTGTGGTGCACGCGCAAGTTGCCCATCAAGCTTGTATACCCAAGCGTGGTAGGGACACATGATGCGGGTGGTGTTGCCATCGCCGGAGAGAAGTTCATGCGCACGATGTTTGCAGACATTGTAGAACGCGCGCAGTTCACCATCGCGGTCACGTACAACTGCAATCGGCTTCCCCGCAATCTGAACGGTAGTATAAGATCCTGGCTCTCTTACCTTTTCTACGTGACACACCCACTGCCAAGACCGGGCGATGACCGCTTGCTGATCAAGATCAAACCATCGAGGATCGACATAAGCCTCAGCCTTCAAAGAAAATGACCTTCTCGGATTGTCGTCATAGCCTCCCGCCAATCGCGAAAAATCTTCAGAACCAAGGCTTATTGTCATGACAATCTCCGTCAGTCTTTAACCGGGGGATAGCGGAATCTGGCATCCGCAACCGCCCAGTCCATGTGATTACGTACATATTGCTGCGAAGCGTCTGAAGGCGGATTATAGTCCCAGGCTTCGCCAGCGCCCGCCTCCATTGCTGCATGAAGGGCGCGGCGCGATTTTTGTGTCTTGATGACGTTTTCCCGCAAGGTATCACTGTCCCAGCGCTCAGCAACTTCGGCAGCAAATTTGTCAGCAATCCCAGAATAATCCGGATCGGAGGCAAGGTTCACCTTCTCGAGTGGGTCTTTGGAAATGTCGTATAGTTGTGCTGGATCGGGATCACAATGAATGTATTTGTATTGTCCCCGCCGGATCATAAACACCGGCCATGGGGTCATCTCTGCACAATATTCGCCGATTGCTTCGTCAACCGTATCTTTCCTGCCCCGGGCGAGCGGCATCAGACTGCGACCATCAATGGGCTCACCCAGATCGTTTTCACTGCCTCCTGCAATGTCGATGAAAGTCGGCAACATATCCACGAGGGAACATGCGTTTTGAGCGGACCCAGTCGCGACGCCCGGCCCAGCCATGATCAAAGGAATGCGCGCGGAATGCTCAAAGAAATTCATTTTGAACCACAAACCACGCTCCCCAAGCATGTCACCATGGTCAGCGGTTACAATGATGATTGTATTTTCCAACTCATCAATTTCTTCGAGTGTTTTAACCAGCGAGCCGATTTTGCTGTCAAAGTAGCTGACATTTGCCAGATAAGCTCGACGCGCGCGACGCACTTCTTCATCGGTCAGAGGAATGTAACTTGCTTCGATACCGTCCATGACACGGCGCGCGAAAGGATCCTGCTCTTCCGGTTGCAGAACGTATTCGGGCATATCAATTTCATCATCAGAATAAAGATCCCACCACTCTGGTCTCGCCACATAGGGGTCATGAGGATGAATGAAACTGGCAATCATCGCAAAGGGGGCATCTTTACCGGTTGTCTTGTCCCGCGCATAATCGAATAGCCAGCGTTTTGCAGCAAACTCCACTTCGTCATCATAGTCGATTTGATAAGTCGCGCTGGCAACGCCACTTTCCTTGACGGTCTGCATGTTGTGATACCATTTATCGATTCGCTCATCATGCGCTTCCCAATCCGGCGTCCAAGCAAAATCGGCTGGATAAATGTCCGTTGTCACTCGATCCTCAAACCCGTGTTTTTGGTCTGGCCCCACAAAATGCATTTTACCTGAGAGGCATGTACGATATCCAAGCGCTTTGAGATAATGGGCGAACGTAGGCACTGTAGCCTTGAATTCCGACGCATTGTCATAGGCCGCAATCCGGGAAATCAATTGGCCAGACATGAAGGCAAAACGAGACGGGGCACAAAGCGGCGAGTTGCAGTAGGCCGCGTCAAAGCGCATTCCTTTAGCAGCAAGCGCGTCCATGTGTGGGGTTTTTACTATCCTGTGCCCGTAACATCCGGTGAAGTGTGGTGCCAGCTGATCGGCCATAATGACCAGAATATTGGGTTTTGATGCCATGTAAGCGTTTCTCCTCAAAGGTCAGTCTGACAAAGATTTGCGAAAATATTTGACTTTTTTAGCCATCTGCTTTTGATTTTTCGCCATATGAGTAATGATCCAACCTTTCGCGAATTCACAATAGGCATGCTGTTGTTCGATGGGTTTAATTCCCTGGCAATGCATGCGTTCATCGATCCCTTTCGGTCAGCCAACTATTTGCGGGGTGAGTCCTTGTATCGATGGGAATTCATCGGCTTCGAGGCCGATTGTGTGACAGCAAGCAATGGTCTGACCATCTCCAGCCTCAAAACCCATCCGGATATATCGGAACCTCTTGACCTGCTGGTGGTCAATGCAAGTTGGGGCGTAAGCCACCTTAAATCTCCTAAACTCCTTAGCTGGCTCAGAGATCAATCCAGCAGGGGTGTCACACTTTGCGGCCTCGATACCGGGGCATTCATTTTGGCCTTTGCGGGTTTGCTCAAAGGTCGGCGGGCAGCGGTTCACTATGAGCACATCGCCGCCTTTCGTGAGCTGTTTCCCGATGTCGCCATGGGGGAAGAGATGTTCATCGTCGATGGTGATCGGCTGACCTGTTCCGGAGGATTGGCCTCCAGCGATCTGGCGCTTGAGATCATCCGGCTTCAGCAAGGAATGGAACTGGCCAATGCATCGGGCAGATACATATTTCACGAGCGTCTTCGCAACGGTGACGAAGGTCAATTGTCGGAACATCAGGAGCCTGTTGGTTATGCCGCGCCCGAGAAACTGCGGGAAGCCATTATCCTGATGGAACGCACTCTTGAGCAACCGCTGGATATTGGCGAAGTGGCAAAGACGGTTGGTATTTCGCAACGCCAACTGGATCGCTTGTTCAACAAACACACCGGCGTGTCTCCCGTCAGGTATTATCTGGACGTTCGACTTGATCGGGCACGTGGACTGGTCACACAGACCGAGCTGCCAATCTTAACCGTTGCTGTTGCATGCGGTTTCAGTTCAAACGCACAGTTCAGTCGCACCTACCGAAAACGGTTTGGCATCTCTCCAAGTCAGGATCGCATTGAGGGCAGAGTGCCGTTTCAGTTTCGATCGTTCCCGAGTCATGCCGGTGTTTAAAGACCGCCCTGTTCTTTAAGAAAACTCACGACCTCGCGGCAGGCATCGCCTCGTTTTGCATCTGTAAACACAAATGGCTTGTCCCCGCGTTGAATGTTTGCATCGCGGTCCATGACATCAAGATCGGCCCCAACATAAGGAGCGAGGTCCTTTTTGTTGATGATCAACAAATCAGACCGCGTGATACCCGGACCGCCCTTGCGCGGAATTTCTTCGCCCTGACAGACAGAGATCACATAAAGGGTGATATCCGCGAGTTCCGGCGAGAATGTTGCTGCCAGATTGTCACCTCCGGATTCGATAAACACCACATCCAAATTGGGATGCGTGTTGTTGAGATCAGCAATCGCCCGCAAGTTGATCGAGGCATCTTCACGAATGGCGGTATGCGGGCATCCGCCCGTCTCAACGCCGATTATGCGGTCTGAAGTTAACGCCTGCATGCGCACCAGTGCATCACGATCTTCCTGCGTGTAAATGTCATTGGTTACCACACCAACTGAATACTCATCCCGCATTGCTTTGCAAAGTTCAGCCGTGATGGTGGTTTTGCCAGACCCTACAGGGCCACCGATACCAACTCTCAGTGGGCCGTTCATTCGTTTTCTCCGAATATTTCCAAGGCTGAATTGAGAGCATTAATGGCAGCCGGAAATCCTCCATACAGGGCCATTTGCCAAATTACTTCTCCAATTTCTCGCTCTGAAGCACCTGCTTTCAATGCGCCTTCAATGTTGACTTTCAATTGGGGTTTCGTTTGCCCGCCCAAAGCTGTAAGTGCCGCAATCGTCGCCAAATACCGGGTTTTCAAATCAAGGCCTTCACGAGCATATTGCTGTCCATAGGCAAAATCGACAATCGATCGCGAAAGCCCCGGAACAATTTTACCGTAACGTTTCTCGAGAGCTGCTTCCATGCCGGGATTGAGTTCTTCAGAAAGCAGCTTTCCCTGCTCATAAGTATCATTGCTCAACTTCTAAATATCCTGCTTGGTAAGGTTTCGTGCTGCATGGCGGTGATGTCTGCCATGATCGTATTGCTGCCAAGATCATCAAGAGAAGAAGTCGCGGCACGTTTGGAAACATCGACAATATTTTCCTCGAGTTGTGCGAGCACTTCAACGCCACCCTGCTGCCCCAATTTCATCAACCGTAAAGCAGCCTGAACCTGATTGGAAACATAGGCATGAAGATAAGCGGCGAGCGTGGTCTCCAATTCGATATCAAGTCTTCCAGCAACTGCCCCAACAGCCACTGACAACGGACAATTATCAGGCAAATCGATTTCGCACCAAGCCTTGCTTGCAAGCACAAAGGCTGAACCTTGCGCAGTGGTTTCGAGATGACGTGGGCCCGAAAAACTCATGGCTTCGGTCAACTCTGCCAGCTCTACCAATGCTCCATTGTCCGCATTCATTCGCCAGCTCTCAGCCAACAAGACCGCATCATTCCAACCGGATCCGCTGGTCAGTACTTCGGCAATCCAACTCGCCAATTCTTCTTTCGATGCCACTAATCCTTTGGCAATGGTAGCTTCCAAACCGTGACTGTAGCTAAACGCTCCTGTCGGAAATGCCGGTGACAGCCACGTTTGAAGCCGGATAAGCGATTGGAGATCAGTCATGATTGTGCCCATGTGAGTGATGCGAATGCCCGCCATAAGCACCGCCTTCGGGATCAAACGATGCGGTGATTTCAGTAACAGTCGCCCCAAGCCCTTCCAGCATATCCTTGATGACATGGTCCTGCCTTATGCGCAGATGGTCTTCCAGAATTTGGGTTGGGAGATGCCGATTACCCAATTGCCACGACAGCTGAAGAAGGTGGTGAGGGTCTTTGGCACGTACCTCATAAAGCGCCTCAGGTTCGGCAATCACCTCAATGATACGACCATCATCAAGCTCAATCCCCTCGCCATGCCGCAGCAACCGCGCTTCGGGCAGGTCCAGCAAAAACTCGATACCACCATCTGACACCATCTTAACACGCCGACGATGACGGGCTGTTTCATCCAGCGTAATAGTGTCAACCGGATGGTGTGTATGGGAATGAATGGTGGAGGCGGTGGTCATCACTAAAACAAAAAATACCGCTGTGCCATGGGCACTACATCTGCTGGTTCGCAGGTGAGCAATTCTCCATTCGCGTGGACTTCATAGGTTTCCGGATGCACGTCAATTTCTGGTGTTAGATCATTCAGTACCATCGCAGATTTGCCAATGCCGCCACGCGTGTTTTCAACTGCAAGCAAGCGTTTTTCAACACCAAGCTTGGAACCGAGATCATCTTCCTTGGCTGCTTTGGAAACAAAGGTCACGGATGAATTGGTCAGCGACTTGCCGAACGCACCAAACATGGGCCGCATGTGAACGGGTTGCGGTGTTGGGATAGACGCATTCGGATCACCCATGGGAGCAGCCGCAATTGTGCCACCAATTAAAACCATGTCCGGCTTTACGCCAAAGAATGCCGGAGACCACATGACAAGGTCAGCTCGCTTTCCGACCTCAAGCGAGCCGATATGCTTGTCGATGCCGTGAGCAATTGCTGGGTTGATGGTATATTTTGCTATGTAACGGCGGACACGAAGATTGTCATTATCGCCCTGCTCATCCGCCAGCCTACCACGCTGACGTTTCATTTTGTCAGCCGTCTGCCAGGTACGGATCAAGACCTCACCGACGCGTCCCATTGCCTGACTGTCCGATGCGATGATGGAGAAAGCACCCATGTCATGCAGAATGTCTTCAGCGGCAATCGTCTCCTTGCGGATGCGGCTTTCAGCAAAGGCCACATCTTCCGGAATGTTGTTGTCGAGGTGGTGGCACACCATCAGCATATCGAGATGCTCATCCAATGTGTTGACTGTGTAAGGCCGTGTCGGGTTGGTGGACGATGGCAATACGTTGTCCAGCCCACACACCTTGATGATGTCCGGCGCATGACCGCCACCAGCACCTTCTGTATGGAACGCGTGAATGGTGCGGCCATCAATCGCCTTGATCGTGTTCTCAACAAAGCCGGACTCGTTCAGCGTATCGGTGTGGATCATGACTTGAACATCATAGTCATCAGCAACCGACAGACAGCAATCAATCGCACCGGGGGTCGTGCCCCAATCCTCATGCAGTTTCATGGCGCAAGCACCGGCCTTCACCATTTCTTCCAAAGCTGCCGGCAAAGACGCATTGCCCTTACAGGAAAGGCCAATGTTCATCGGGAAGGCATCCATGGATTGGATCATCCGCCCAATATGCCACGGGCCGGGAGTGCAGGTCGTCGCCAGCGTCCCGTGTGCCGGACCCGTTCCGCCACCCAGCATGGTCGTGACGCCAGACATCAAGGCTTCTTCAATCTGCTGCGGGCAAATAAAGTGAATGTGGCTGTCAAACCCGCCAGCGGTGACAATTTTACCCTCACCCGCAATCGCTTCTGTGCCTGGCCCAATGATGATATCGACATCAGGTTGCGTATCCGGATTTCCCGCCTTGCCAATGGCCGCGATCTCGCCGCTTTTGAGGCCAATATCCGCCTTGTAAATTCCAGTGTGGTCGACAATCAACGCATTGGTGATCACCGTATCCACTGCACCTTCTGCGCGGGTGATCTGACTTTGGCCCATGCCGTCACGAATGACCTTACCACCACCAAACTTTACCTCTTCGCCATAGGTGGTCAGGTCTTTTTCAACCTCAATGAAGAGTTCCGTATCCGCAAGGCGGACTTTGTCACCGGTCGTGGGGCCAAACATATCTGCATAGGCAGCTCTTGAAATGGATGCCGGCATTATACGTCTCCCATGATCATCTGATTAAACCCGTAGATTTTGCGACCACCTGCCAGCGGCACAAGGGTCACATCGCGGGCCTGTCCGGGTTCAAAGCGCACAGCGGTACCAGCCGCAATATCCAGCCGCATGCCTTTTGCAGCTTCACGGTCAAACTCAAGACCTGAATTGGTTTCAAAAAAATGGTAATGGCTACCCACCTGCACGGGTCGGTCACCCGTGTTCGCGACTTTCAAGGTCACGGTTTCCGCGCCTTCATTTAGGACAATGTCGCCATCGGCAATGATCATTTCTCCGGGTATCATGTCGGCCTCCTAGCGAATGGGTTCGTGCACAGTGACAAGCTTCACACCGTCGGGAAACGTTGCTTCTACCTGTATGTCGTGGATCATTTCAGGGATGCCTTCCATCACTTGGCCCCGTGTGATGACGTGGGCTCCGGTTTCCATCAGATCAGCCACGGAGCGGCCATCGCGTGCACCTTCCACAACGAAGTCTGTGATCAGTGCAATGGCTTCCGGGTGATTGAGCTTCACACCTCGCTCCAGCCGCTTGCGAGCAACTTCCGCCGCCATCGCAATAAACAGTTTGTCTTTTTCTCTTGGGGTCAGGTGCATGGGCTATATCCTCCAAACGCGTGGCAATTCCTGGTCCCGCAGAACTTTCAGAACCGGTATCAATGCCTTTCGCAATTCATACGTATCAGACGCCAGAATGCGCCCAGTGATTTTTCCTTCAAATGCGCTGAACCCGGCAGTATCCGAACTGCAAGCTGCTCGCATCTTGTCCGCAATAGGTGACAACGCCTCATCATCCAGTGGACACAAAAACAAAAGACTGGTGGCTGCACGAAGATTATCGAAACCAGCTGTGGAGTTATTCAAACCTTCCAGCCTGAGATCATCCGCAAAGACGAGTTTGCCAGATTGACGGACACGCCAGCGATCATGGAACTGAACTTTCTTAAGCTCTTCGCCCATGGCTTCACGACCCAGCATGATGCTTTCGATTGCAAGCAATTCCGCGCCTTCATCCATTTCAACATCAAAGCTACGCGCGAGGGCAGAACCATCATAAAGAATGGTTTCTTGAGGAAGCCAATGCAGGGTACTGCTGGCCGCCAGATTTATCGACGTTTGAACATGCGCAGTGCCAGAGGAGGATTCATAGGATTTTTCACAGGCCTGCGTCGTGGCGACTACCTCGCAACTCTCGCCCAGGCGAACATGCCAACCCAATTGATCACCACCCGTCAGACCACCTGCGGTGTTGATCAATACGGCTTCCAGCTGCCCACCGTAATGTTTGGGAAACCTGATTTTGGCACTACCCTGCTGATACAGCCGATCAAGCGATGTTTTGGCACCATTGTGTTTGAAGGAAACAGCCGCAGCCGCATCAACCCTTTGGTGACGCCTGGTGTGACTGGCGGTCAGCCCAGAATCAGACGGAGAGGTGCTTGCGTACATTTTTCTTGTCCAGATCGCTTGCAGGTCCGTGATGAACCATCATGCCACGATCCATAATATAGACATCATTTGCAAGCTGGCGACAAAAGTCGAGATATTGTTCCACAAGGATGATCGCCAAACCGGCAGTGTCTCTCAAATATTCTATTGCCCGTCCAATATCCTTGATGACCGAGGGCTGAATGCCCTCGGTCGGTTCGTCGAGCACCAAGATCTTGGGGCGCATGACCAGTGCTCGGCCGATTGCTAATTGTTGTTGCTGTCCACCGGAGAGATCACCGCCCCGTCGCCCAAGCATTTCACCCAAGACTGGAAACAGTTCAAACACCTCAGGTGGGATATTTCGCTGATCTCGGGGTAACAGGGAATATCCGGTTTCAAGGTTTTCCTTCACGCTCAACATGGGAAATACATCGCGGCCTTGTGGCACATAAGCAATGCCACTTGCCGCACGCAAATGAGGTGCTGATTTCGCAAGTTGAGCGCCATCAAACTCTATTTCCCCTCCGGAAATTGCATGATGTCCCGTGATGGCTTTCAAAAGCGATGTTTTGCCGACACCATTCCGCCCCATTACACATGTGACTGATGCCGGTGCGGCTTCGAGCGATACATCATACAGAATTTGCGCAGCTCCGTAGTGGAGATTGATGCCGGAAACCTTCAGCACACCAAATCCTCCCTATCGCCCAAGGTAAACATCGATCACCTCCTGATTATTCGTAACGTGATCAAGACTGCCTTCCGCCAACACAGAACCTTCATGCAACACGGTGACCCGGCACTCCAGACTTCTGACAAATTCCATGTCATGTTCCACCACCACCACGGCATGATCCTTCGCAAGCTTTTTCAGAAGTTTTACGGTTTTCTTGCGTTCATCACCCGTCATCCCCGCGGCGGGTTCATCAACCAGCAAGAGCCGCGGATTTTGTGCAAGCAGCATACCGATCTCGAGCCATTGCTTTTGACCATGAGAAAGTTCACCAGCCAGTCGAGAAATCTCAGCCGACAGGCCAATATCAGTGGCGATGTTGGCTACTTTGTTCCTGTCATCTTCGCTATAATGATAAAACAGCGTCTTAAGCGGACCGCGATCATTTTGCAGCGCCATCATCAGATTGTCTTCAACGCTCTGATCTTCAAAAACGGTTGGACGTTGAAATTTTCGCCCAACACCCATGCGTGCGATATCAGACTCTGAACGGCGAAGAAGGGAAGTGTTTTTCTCACCCCACAAAACATCACCACTGTCTGGACGGGTTTTACCCGTGACAATGTCCATAAAGGTTGTTTTGCCTGCACCATTTGGACCAATGATAGCCCGCAATTCCTGGTCCCCAATTTGAAAACTCAGATTGTTGATCGCCTTGAACCCGTCAAAAGAAACCGAGATTTGATCTACTTCAAGAAGGCTATCCATCGTCTGGCTCCTTCTTGCTTGTCAGCAGATCAAACAACCCGCCAAGTCCGTTGGGTGCGTAGAGCGTGGTCGCAACAAAGGTGAGGCCCAATAGCACAAGCCACCAGTCGACCCATTGAATGGTATAAAACCCGAGCGAAATGTTGGGAATTTGTCCACCCGTGAACATGGAAGACAAAAGCGACACAAAGGCTGCGCCGATGACCGAACCATACAACCGACCGCGCCCACCAATCGCAACCCATACCGCAAGATAGATGGAAGCAATCGGCGCGATCTCTGCAGGATTTATGATACCAGCCTGCGGATAGTAAAGCGCGCCAGCAATACCTGCCATTATGGCGGTTAAAACGAAAACAAACAGCTTGTAACCTTCAACATTGTATCCGAGGAAACGAACACGGCTTTCGTCATCGCGGATTGCTCGAATGATGTTTCCAAACTTCGATTCCACAATCAGTTTGATGACCAAGTACGAGGTTCCAAGCGCAAAGGCTGAGGCCCATAGAAACCAGACAGACACAACAGCTTGTGGTGTTTCTTCCAGGCCAGGCAGGTTTTGCAAACCGGAGAGACCATTGTTACCGCGCAACCCGCTGTCGTTCTGGAACAGGTACAGGGCGAGTGCCAGGGTCATCGCCTGGGTGAGGATTGAGAGATAAACACCCGTCACACGACTGCGGAACGCTAACCAGCCAAAGACCAGTGCCAGAATTCCAGGAACAAGAATGACCAATGCAAGCTGCGCCCAAAAACTGTGTGCAAACGCCCAGACAAGAGGAAACTCGGAACCACCCACAACACCGAATATTTGAGTCCCGATGGCTTCATGTATCTCCCCGGGCGTCATTGGCAATGCTGCAGCTTCGCCCGCTTTGATGATGATCAACTCGGTTCGGGCATACATCAACCACATGCCAATCATGTAGCCACCTAATCCAAAGAAGGCAAAATGACCCAAGCTCAGAATACCGCAATAACCCCAGAGCAAGTCCATCGCTAATGCCACAAGACAGAAGCACAATGTCTTTCCTAGGGTTTTTACCAGACTGGTTGAGATCAATCCCAGGCCAAACCCCTCGCTCAGAATTGTGATCGCTATGGTGAAACCCGCAAGAAGGCAAAGGAAGACAAGCGTTGATGGATTTCGCATCAGGAAGCGGGTCAAGGGTCCACCAAATTCCTGTTTTGGTGCTGGCTGGGTAAGAGTGACTTCTGACATTTAGGTCTCTTCCCGGTCTTCAAGTTTCAAAGTCATGAAAACACTGTGTGGGTCCAACTCGTACTCGCCGAAAGGTTCTGTTTCGACAAAACCGCAGGCCGCGTACATTTTACGGGCGGATGCAAAGTCTGAATGTGACCCAGTTTCGAGCCACAAGGCGGAGTAATTGCGTGACTTTGCTTCGTCCATGATCACTTCAAGTATGCGCCGACCAATCCCCAAACCACGCGTTTCTTCCAAGGTATGCATGGATTTGACTTCGCCGTCCGTTGGCGAAAGCTCTTTCAGCGCGCCCATCCCGACGACCTGTTGGTCACTACTAGCCTGCCAAACTGTGATGTTGTTTGAGGCAAGTTCCGCAATGGGTAAACGGTGACAACTTTCAGGGGGTGACAGCGCGTCACAAAACAATGTGTGTGCTGTCACCAAAGCAGCAAATTCCTCGGAGACCAGATCTGCGTGTTCAATGAATATACTCATATCACGCCTCCGCAGCCCGACCTTTGAGGGCGATGATGCCTCGCGGACGGAACTGAATGAAAATGATGATAATGATGATCATATAGGTCTGGGCTGCAAGCGTATTTGACGGGTTGAAACTCTCAATCAGCTTTTGGAAAATCCCGATCAACCCCGCGCCTGCCAGTGTACCCCAAATGTTGCCGACGCCGCCTATGACAACTGTCATGAAGCTTTGAACAATGTAATCGCTGCCCAGTTCGGATGTCACTTTCGCGTAGAGCCCGATCGCTACGCCTGCAATTCCCGCAATTCCGGAGCCAAGACCAAATGTCAGCATATTGATCCGGTCCGGGTTGATACCCATGGAAGCAGCCATACGCGGATTCTGAACCACTGCCCGGGTTTCAAGGCCGAGACGGGTTTTGTTCAAGGTCCACCACAGGCCAACGAAGAACAAAATGCTTAATCCAAAGATCGCAATTCGTATCCAACTGATCGAGACCACATCATTTATGACCAGTGCGCCGTCTAGCCAATCGGGTGCTGTCAAAGGACGAGCCTGTGTTCCGAAAATGTTCTTTGCCAATTGTTGTAGAGCGATCGAAACACCGAAGGTTGCCAGCAGCGTCTCAAGAGGCCGGTCATATAAATGCCGGATCACCAGTCGTTCCAGAGCCACACCAGCGGCAAACGTCACAGCGAAGGCGACCGGAATCGCGACGATAATCGACAGTGTATAATTGGTGATAAACTGCTGGACGACGTAACCTGAATAGGCGCCCATCATGATAAATTCGCCATGGGCCATGTTGATCACACGCATCACACCAAAGGTAATGGCCAGCCCGATGGCTGCGAGAAAATAGATCGAGGCAAGGCTGATGGCATCCAGTGCCAAATCCAGAAACGTGTTCCAACGAACTGATGCATTGATTTGCCCCAGCGTGTTCCGTACAGCGTCTGTGACATTGGAATCGGGTTCATCAAACCGTGCGAAGAAAACATGTTCAGATACTGCGGCTTCAATATCTGAACGGCTCGGCGATGGTTCCGCAACACCGGTCAATACAAGATCGGAATAGGCTGCATCGCGGCGCTCCTCTGTGTTGAGGCTCGCGATTTCATATCGCCCCACCATGCCGTCCTTGATGTTCTTGACGATTGTATTATCGCGCTCCTGCTTGGTAACAATTGCAGGAGCAGCGCCCGATTTGACCAGCATCAGATAGGCTTCATCCAAGTCCAGTTCAGGCCTAACTTCAGAAAACCATGACAAAACTGACGGGCTTATGGCAGAGGCATCAGACCCAATTCCAGTTTCTCCAGGGATAATGATACGGGCAATATTTGCATCTTCCGGTAGCTGGGAAGCGACCTCAAGTTTGCTCGCCAAAAGCGGATTGAGGTTGGCTCTCACTTCAAGATTGAGGTCACCGGCAAAGCTGTTAATTGCTTCTATCCGTTCTTCGGGTGTTTCGCCGAACTGCATCGTAAGAAGGCGTTCGAGTTGGATGAAACCCGTTTTGAGTTCCAGATCTGTCTCAGTCTCAACCGCATTGCGTAGGGCCGGCAAATGTTCCGGTTTCGCGTCTCGAGAGATGCTTTCCAGACTAGCGCGTCGAACTGCCAGATCGGGACTTACAAGCCTGAATTGTACTAATGCAGAACCAAGGAGCTTACGCACGCCACTGTTGGGTTTGATCTGCTTGATGTCACGCTTACCAGCTTCACCGATTTTCTCACCTGTTACCACATCGATAAGCGTGTAAGTTTTTTTGTCTTCGGTGGTCACATAGAAGAAACGGTTATCTTCCTTTCGAAACCAGAGAGATTTTTCCTGCCAGTTCGACAAGAACTCCTGTGCATTTTCAAAGCCACTTGCCTGAATTGCTTCAAGGACTGGAGTGACCGTCTTTACGGAACTTCGTTGGATAAGTTTGAAGTCGCGTTCCAGAACTTCAGCGAATTTTTCGGGTGATGCATTTGCTGGTGCCACAAAGTAGGCAAGCAGGATCAAAGCACTCAGAATGCTGGCAAGACGCGACATAAAATGGGGTTCCAAGTCAAGTAGGAGAGGCGCTGGGCCTCTCCATGATTATTGTCTGCGATCAGTAGTTTGATTTCAGCTGAACACAGGTGCTTGTTTCTGTGTTGTACATGCCGCAACCAAGATCTTTCCAGTCTGATTTGAGAACTGCTGATTCCGGCAGGAAGTCTGTCCAGGCATCGCCCGGTACTTCTGCGGTCTGGCTGATGATGTCGAATTGACCATCTTCCTGAATTTCACCAATCAGAACAGGTTTTGCCAGATGGTGGTTTGGCAGCATAACTGCTGTTCCACCAGTCAGATTTGGAAACTCCTGACCGTACATTGCCGTGCGGACTGCATCAACGTCAGTTGTACCGGCTTTTTCAACAGCGTTTACCCACATGTTGAAGCCGATATAATGCGCTTCCATTGGATCATTGGTTACGCGCTCATCACCCATGCGGGCTTTCCAGCTTTCGATGAAAGTGCCGTTTACCTCTGTATCGGCTGACTGGAAGTAATTCCATGCAGCCAGATGACCAACGAGGTTTGTAGTGTCGAGACCTGAAAGCTCTTCTTCACCCACGGAGAAAGCTACAACCGGAATATCGTCTGCAGAAACACCTGCCGCAGCCAACTCTTTGTAGAAACCGATATTCGCGTCACCATTAATCGTGGAGATGACGCCCACCTTCTTGCCATCAGCGCCGAGTGCAACCACGTCAGCAACGATTTTTGACCAGTCGGAATGACCGAACGGTGTGTAGTTGACGAAAATGTCGTCTTCCTTGATGCCTTTATCGACAAGGTATTGCTCAAGAATTTTGTTGGTTGTACGTGGGTAAACATAGTCCGTACCGAGGAGCGCGAATTTCTCAACACCAAGCTCTTCAAGGTAATAGTCGGTTGCAGGAATCGCCTGCTGGTTTGGCGCAGCACCAGTGTAGAATACGTTCTTGGATGATTCCTCACCCTCATACTGGACAGGATAGAACAACAGGCCGTTGAGCTCCTCGATCACAGGAAGTACGGACTTGCGTGAAACAGATGTCCAGTTTCCGAAAATCACATCCACATTGTGGACGGTCAGCAGTTCGCGCGCCTTTTCAGCAAACAAAGGCCAGTCAGAGGCAGGATCGACAACAACAGGCACCAGCTTCTTGCCCATGACACCGCCTTTTTTATTCTGCTCATCGATGAGCATCAGCATGGTGTCTTTAAGGGTGGTTTCAGAGATCGCCATCGTGCCGGATAGCGAGTGCAGAATACCTACCTTGATTTCTTCAGCCAGCGCAGCGATCGGTGTCGCGATGGATATGGCTGCAGCGAGTGCCAGTTTTTTCAACATGTTAGTGGGCCTTTCCCTATTTAGTAATTTTTTGGCGAAGCGATCTCGCCTAAATCTTTGGGACATTTGTAAAGATCACAAACATCCTCCCTCCAAGATGGATGGGAAAAAACCAGATCAGAGTGATGCTGTCTGCTGTTAAAAAGGCGATATTCCGTTGCAAAAAAAGCAACACATTTTTTCGATTTGCTGGAAAAACAATTCACCAGACAGAAAGAACGCCAACCGAACGTCGAAAAGTCAGGTCAGATTCAAGTCCTTCACTCAATCTTTTGAAACGGTAAAATTGGGAAAGAACTGTTTCTCAATCACGGTCTTTCCTCATTTTAAGCATCATCATGCGAAAATAGAATTCGGGAAAGAACCGGTTTACCCGCCAAGCCAGTTTCGCGATCCGACCTACGGGAATATAGGTTTTGTTCCTTCGCACTCCAGCCATGATCGTTTCTGCTGCATCCTTGGGGGACATGTAGTCCACCCCGTCCGTAGCCGACCCCGGCCTTGCGATCCCACCCTCTTCGTGTTCGGGATTATCAATATTTGTCGCAACAAAGGACGGGGCTGCTATTGAAACTGTCACGCCATGGTCAAGCTCCTCTGCCCGTAGCGACTTGAACAGCCCTTCCAATGCATGCTTACTGGCAGAATAAGCCGTCCGATGAAACAATGGAGAAAAACCAGCAACCGAGGACACGGCCAAATGCATCCCGTGGGCGGCGCGAACTGGGGCAATCATCTCACGAAGAATGTAAAGCGCACCAAAATAATTGACATCAAAAACCTTCTTGTGCGCTGCTGTAGGTTCTTCGGTCAATTCGCCAATCTGGGTAATGCCGGCATTATAGATAACCAGATCAATGCGAGGGCATCGGCTCTTTAGCTCCTGGCAATTTTGTATAACACTGGCTTCATCAGTCAGATCACACCCGAAAAATGATACGGATTGCCCAGCGAAACGCGGCCTTGCCGCATCCGATCGCTTGCCAGGCAAATCAAAGATTGAAACCTGCCATCCATCCTGCACCAAAAGTTCTGTAAGGGCGATCCCCAAACCTCCAGCACCACCCGTAATGACCGCGATCTTCTTGCCAGTGTCAGTCATAAACCAGCATGCTCCTGCCAAAACTTAAAAACCTCAAGTGAGGTCTTTTCCGGAACATACCCAAATTCCCGCTTGAGCCTGGTGTTATCAAGAACCGGACGAAACTGAAGAAACCGGACTTGCTCAGGCCCGTACCGTGACAAACCAAGTGGTGAAGCAATTGCAAGAAGTGCTTTCAACAGCCAGGACGGAAACCGCATCAGCGGCTTTTTCAACAACGCTGCAATATCATGCATGCCCAGTGCGCCATCCCCGGCCACATTGTAGATTCCAGGTTTGCCCTCGTCGCAAGCATGAAGAATGATCTTTGCCAAATCTGCATCCCAAATAAAAACGAACGGACTGTCGGTTTCGCGCAGAGACAACAAACGCGGCTTGTGAAACAGCGCTGTAATCTGGTTTTCTATCCCGACTCCCAAAATGGTTCCGACCCTCAAGACGACTTGCTCAAGTTCAGGATTGCTGGCTCGCAGATTTGCCAACATCTCTTCAACCAACCGTTTGTGATATGAATACGGGAACTCGTAGTTTCCCCTGATTGGAGCATCTTCTGCCAATGGCACCGAGTTTTCCGGATGATATCCGTATGCAGCGCCTGAACTCGTGACTACAAGTCGCTTCACGTCAAATTCCAGGCAGGCATCTATGATGTTGCGGGTTCCGTTTACATCAACATCATAAGCAAACTCTCGACCTGATCCTTTCGGCGGCGTTACGATTGAGGCCAGGTGAACCACAACTTCAGGCTTACATTTTGAAAATAAGTCCCGAACCATCTCCTGATCGCGAACATCCAATACATAATAACTTATCTCATCGGGGAGATCATGGATCTCGGTCACATCGCTGACAGACACAACAAATCGATCCTTTGGCACACTTGAAATGAGCGCCTGGCCCACATGACCTGCTGCACCAGTGATTAAGACCCGCTTCATTCCTGCAGCCCAGTGGTTGAATAGGCTGAGCTCCTGTCAGCAGGTTTTCTCGCCATGAACAATGCGAGGCTAAGACCGCTAATCGCGTGCCATATTCCCCAGAACGCCGCGACCACTGCCATACCACCCAGTCCGTCGAAAAACGCAAAAATCAGGATCAATCCCAGTCCGGAATTCTGAATACCGGTTTCGATTGTAATCGAGCGCCGGTCAAATTCACTCAATCCGACCAGCCGGGCTGTGATGTTGCCTAGAAGTAGAGCGATCGTATTGTGGGCAATCACCAACAGTGCGACTGCTCCAGCGAGTTGCAGGAAAAAACTCCAGTTCGCTGCCAGTGCCAGAACAATGAATGCCACAAAAATACACATAGAAAGCATCTGCAGCGGCTTGCGCAGCCTGGCTGACAATTCCGGAAGACGTATGTTGCAGATTATCCCTAAGCACAATGGCAGGATCAGCATGAACAGGACCGTTATGGCAACCTGAACCGGATCGATTGCCGTCTTTTGCAAGATCGCGGCAGTGGGTTCATACAGTCCGGCCCAAAAAGCGGTGTTAAGCGGGGTCATAAATATCGCGGCAACAGTAGCAAAGGCTGTCAATGTTACCGAAAGAGCTGCGTTTCCACCCGCTCGATGTGTAATGAAGTTCGAAATATTTCCCCCGGGACATGCCGCAACCAAGATCATTCCCAATGCTATCGAGGGACGTGGATCTGTTAGGACTACAAGCACAAATGTCGCAGCAGGCAACACTAGAAATTGTGATACAACACCTGCGATCACCGCTCTGGGTTGCCGGACAATTTGCTGAAAGTTCTCAGGCCTCAAATCAAGCGCAATCGAGAACATAACAATTGCTAGAATCGCGTTCAGGAGCGTGAGGGAGTTTGGCGAAAAGTTCAGAACTACACTGTCTATGTCTGCCATGTTCCCCCCAATCAAATTTTCAAGACGATACCTGGCTCAGCGCCTGTATTTTTTTGTTCACAGCATTTCGATATGTGGCTTTATCCACATAGTAAGCCATGCGCGGCAGATCGATATAGTTCATACCGCCTGTCAAACGCTCAAAGCGCTCCCGCTTCTCTTGCTGGATTTGTTTTGATTCGGGATGACTTTTTTCAAGCCCTTTGATGTATCTGGCGACCATTTCAACCTGCTCATGGCGCCCCTGCCAGCCAAGCCCGGCCGCTTCAATCATACCCAGAACAAACACATCATCGCGCTCTGGATGCATACAATTCATATACAAATTCGGCGCATCACCATCCCAGTTCAGCAGCTTCTTTTCGATGAACGGATAGTGCAGTTTATAGCCAGTTGCAGCCACAATCATATCAAACTCTGCGCTTGACCCATCAACAAAATGAACCGTATTGCCTTCAAATCGATCGATGTCGCCATGAACCTTGATGTCGCCATGACCCGCGTGAAACAGGATTAGCGAGTTGACGATCGGATGGCTTTCGTACAATTGATAATCCGGCTTGGGAAAACCGTATTTCTGAGGGTCGCCGACAAACCAGCTCAAAATCATGCTGTCGATCTTCCGCTTGAGCCACATAGGCAGTTTGATCAGACCCCCCATAGTGTCAGCCGGCTTGCCAAACACATATTTGGGCACAAAATAGTATCCACGCCGCATTGAGATGTCACAACTTCTGCCATGGTGGATCGCATCAACGGCAATATCGCAACCCGAATTTCCCGCGCCAATGATGAGAACGCGCTTGTCGGCGAATTGTCCGGGATAACGATATTCGCTGGAGTGGATCAGTTCGCCGGCAAAATCACCTTTGAAATTTGGCAGATTGGGCTCGGAGAGCGTGCCATTGGCAATCAACACCCCGCGAAACTCGGCAGTCTCGATCTTTCCAGCTTTTGATTTCCATGAGACCTGCCAGCCCTCACCTTCTGCACCTATCGGTTCGACTTTGACAACCTCAGTTTCAAATTTGAAACCGCTGGTTATCCCGAAATGATCTGCAAAATTCCTGAAGTAGTTTTTCAGCTCTGTATGAGAGGGGTATTCCGCGACAGTCTCATCCATTGGAAAGTCGGTGAACTCGGTCATCTTTTTGGAAGAGATCAGATGAGCAGTCTCATACATGGTCGATTTGGGACCATCGATATCCCAAAGACCCCCAACGCCGTTGTTTAGCTCGAACCCTTGCCAGGGGATATTCAGTTCGTTGAGCAGTTTTGCCATGGCCAATCCAGTCGGACCAGCACCAATAAGCGCAAACCGGGTTCGGGTTTCTTCTTGCTTCATCTAATGTTTATTCCGCTCAAACCGCCTCAACCAAAAACCCAACCGTTTGTTTCCGCATCAATTCCTACCATTATTCAAAATCAACGTTCTTGTGCACATGTTCAATCAAGGCTGAAGCCTGTCGATTGCACTTTTTCTCAACGAGCCAACCCAACACTGCTCCCGGACCTGCAGCTGACAGTGAAGCAGGTGCCACGTGAACTTCGAAATCCCGTAATTTACCTCCCATGCCAACAATCATTTTGCCACTTTCGATTTCAAAAGAGCTGGGAAGTGTGAGAAGACTCTCACCTTCGTCCCAAGCCAATCCTCTCACACTGCCGGACGCGCTTCGAACCGACACCTCTTGAGAGGTTTTCGCATCACGGCGCCACAGGACCAGCTTTGTTGGTATTGTGCAACGCGGCCCGGAACTGTCTACACTCACATGCCACACCCCGGGAGCAGTCGGCGCATCACCTGAAAGATTACGGGAAGCGCCGAAAACTTCTGTGCGCGCGTCAGGCTGTCCAAGTGCTACCTTGACTGTGTTCCAATTGCTCATGGCCTGATTTTCACTTACCTCGCCTGTTTTTGACAAAGCAACGTTTTCAACAGCCCCTGATATGACCTGCATCTCGCCTGCTTTGGATAGGAGCGTGATGCGCGCGCCTTCGGCAAGCGTAATCGGCTCAGTGCCATCCAGACGTTGACCCGGTTCAAATGCATCCGTACCGCTGACCGCAACGACAATGACTTCACCATGGCTCGCTGTCGTGAAGCAACCCAAAGCAATCAACAGTGCCAAAACCCATTTTCTCAAGAACTTTGCTCCTTGAAATCTTTCGAGACTATTTTTCCCACATCGTGACCTGTGTATCAACAGCACCGTTTCTGAGACGTTCGAGATGAAAGCGTGTGGGTCCATCACCAGTGTTAAGGCTTGCCACTTCCGCAAACGCATTGGTTGCGCCGGGATCTGCGACACTCAGAAGCTGAAACGCCCCCAGATATTTTTTCATCCAAGGCGAATTCATGGTGTCTTTGGAGCATGGTTCAAAACATGCAATCGCAGAATCCCGCCCTTTCAGAACCAGATTCCCTAGTGGGCGAAACAAGGAGTTGTCACATTCATCAACAATCGCTGCACTGACGCAAATTCTGGTTCCCAAATGACGGTTCGCACCTTCAAGACGGGCAGCGATATTTACCGTGTCGCCTATCCCGGTATAGTCAAAGAACCGCTTACCGCCAAAGTTTCCAATCACGGCATCTCCCATATGCAAGCCGATTCGGGTAACCCCTAGCGGTATTCCCCGATCATTAAGTGTTTTTCTGAAGCCTTCGCAATATGCATCAATGGCCAGAGCCAGTTTCACTGCGTTCGCTGCTTGATTGTCATCGATCTCCGGCGCGCCGAAGAAGCAAACCACCGCATCTCCGATAATCTTGTCAATAGTCGCGCCATGCTCGGTGATCAGTTCACACATATTGTCGAGATACTCATTTAGCAGTGAGCCCATCTGATCTGGTGGCAACGATTGGGAGAGGCTTGTAAAGCCTTCCAGATCAGTAAACAGATACGCGACTTTTCTTTTTTCTCCGCCCAGTGAGAGCTTGATCTTGCCACTTGTAAGCTGCCGTACCACCGACTTGCTGACATATTGAGAAAATGCGGTTTCGAGAAATTGCCTTTCCGATCTATCCTGCCACCACCTGAGAAGAGAAGCCAATAATGCAGCGGAAAATACGGCAATCGGCGGACCCGCAAGAGGTAGCAAGAGAACATCCGCTGCAAGCAGAAAATAGCCGATCAGAACATACAATCCGGTCGCCAGAATCAGGCCGAAGAAAATAAACCGCGGCCTGGATATACGGACGACTGCAGCAATGGAAAGCACAGCAGCCAACCCGATGAATATCCCACGCAGAAACCAGTTAAGTGTGGGCAACGAGCGACCTGTCAAAATCTGATGGAGAATATGTGCGTGAACCTCAACACCCGGCAGTGACGCGTTGGCGACCCCCAAAGGTGGCAAATGTCTGTCGCTAAAGGGGATATCTGTTCCAATAAGAACGATTTTGCCAGAAAACCATTCATCAGGAAGGAGATTGACCGTATGTGCAGGATATTTTGGAAATGCTGAAGGGCTATCATCCGCTACCGATTTGTACAGAATTCTGCCGGGTCTGGCCTGATTCGAAACCCTGTTTCCCGCCAGAATTTCTGTGAATAGAGGCACGGGCCTGCTCGCATTATCCAAAATCGTCGGAATGTGCCTGACTGCGCCATCGATAGTATCGCTTTCCAGTACGATAGAGCCTGACAACCGGTCATTTAATACACCTTCCAAATAAGTGAGCTGTGACGAAGTCAATCCATTTCCGGCACCTGCACTTGCCAGAACAATTGGAGCGCCAGCACCATCGATCGCCTCAAAGAGTTTCTGGTCTTTTTCGGGATCACTGGGGCTATCCAGTAGAATGTCGAGGCCTATCCGCTTGGGCGCTTTGGCATCGAGTGCACCTATCAAATCTGCAAGAAACCCGCGATCGATAGGTGAGCGATACGGGAATTGGGCAAGCGTTTCTTCCGTAATAACAACAATGACAATTTCTTGTTCGGCGGGCTGTATTGACTTCTGGTTCTGCATCACAAGCAAATCGCCGATTACCAGATCAAGTCTGTTCGAAACGACTATTGCAACTGCAACCGCCATCAGTGCTGCTGTCAGCCAATACAATCTCTGCCAACCGTCAGTTGGCTTCCTTGAATTTTCTGAACTAAAAAGGGACATGCTACATCCGGTGTAGTGGCAAATGATGTGTCATGCTCAGCAAACCCGTAGAGTTTGACCTAATTTGGCACATCAAACCGAACAATCTCCGACTGTGTGCCGTCAGCATATTGCAATTGCACAGTCATAAATTTCGTCGCCAACGGAATGTCTGCATGGACTGTGGAACCCGGACCCGAAGACGGTATTGCATGGGGATCACCGGGATCACACACTCCAATTTCAAATGTCTGGTCCGGACTGTCTTTGTCGACGCCGTAATTCACAACATCAATCGCGCAACGGTAACTGATCAGATGAGTGAAATAGACCAATTGCCGACCATCCCATAAACGGTAGCTTAGCCAACCATTGGTGAATTGCTCCAGAATGTTTTTTTGCGAAGCAACCAACGCAAGAGCCGGATCAAAAGCTATGGAAAACGGGCCCTGCGTTTCGCCGCGAATGTCGGTATATTGGACCTCGATATCCGTCTTTCCAGCAGTGCCCGGGAGCTCGACAAACGGTACTGGTATCGGCTGTCCTGTGGTTGGATCAAGAGCGCCTTGCATAAAGCCGGTGGAGCGAAATTCCTTCCCGGGCATTTTGACAAATATCTCACGCGTACGATCTGCAATGGACATATTCAGCATCCAGCCCTGATTGCTGCGTATGGGATTGAGCGTGATGGGATTTCGCAATGCTTGTGTGTTCAGGAAAGACAGGGCCGCGAGTCTTGATTTTGCGTCATCAATGCGTTCAGCAGCCATTTGCTGATCGATAAAATATCTCAGATATTGTCCGTCATCGACGCTTGCCATGAATTGGTTCAATAGCTCCAGCTCTTTTGTTTTATCCGCAAGCGATTGCTGTCCCAGCCGAACCAAAGAGTATTCAAGACTGAGCTCATAATAGGCTGGTGAAAATTCAGGATATGCCTGAATAAAGCTGGTAAGTCGACGCAACCGTTCTTCGGGTTCTTGCAGCAATATCTCGGCAAAAACCGTCGTTGGATCCCGTTTGCCTTGTGCCAAAGACCGATACACCTCTCGTGCACCAGCACGTCCTTCCTGGACTTTGAGCACAGCCTGAAACCTGAGGTGAGGATCAATCTGGCGTTCCTGAAAAGCGAAGTACTTCAGATAATCCTGCCTCGCTTTGGGGTAGTCACCCTTGATCTCTCGAAGCCGTGCATTTGCATAATATTCATGCGGTCGCTTGGGGTTTTCAACGAGCAATGACCGGCTCTGTATTCTGGCAAAAAGCTTCTCAACATCGCTACCGGCTGATGAGCCGATGCTGGCCAGGCGGGATTTGGCGAGTTCAGAGAATGCGCCGTTCGGGAACCTGTCTAGATATGCCTGAATTTGCTGCGCGTCATCACTGTCTTTGACATCATTCCAGAATTGCAGTTCCAGCTGAACTGCATTTTCTGAACGGGAAGCATTCCCGGCATCGCTCTGATCCGCCACATCTCCGGGGATCAAGACAATATTTGTGGTGAGTGAAGAATGGTCCCAGGGCACTTGCACGCCATTAGACACATCCACAACCTCACGGCGCACACGTTTGAACACGGTTTCAAGTGTTGCACCGGGCACCAAAATCTCACGTGAGATGGCAGCGGTGTAAGGGCTGTTCAAACCCTTTCCGTCACTGGCTGTGCTTCCTGGCGCAGTTGCAAAGGATATATAGCTGCCTCGAGGAGTGCTGTTAAGCAGCGCAAAACCGCCCCCTGCATTGCCCCCTGAACGCTTTAAAGCTGTGTTTCTGCAGGCATCGAAAATTACAATATTTGCGCCATCATGCGCTGCTTCTACCGTGGAGAGCACCCAGTCAACGGACAACGCCTCAAACTCCGCGTCCACTTCATCCTGCAAGTCAGCATTGAGCGGGGCGAGGTAGTTCCTGCCTCCAGCCTCAAATCCATGTCCTGAATAATACACCGCGGCGATTGATCCATCACCAGCTTCTTCAAGTTGCCTGGCAAAATCGCGAACAGCGCGTTTCATTTTTCTCAGATCAGCGTTCAACACAACTTCCGTTGCAAATCCCACCTTTTTGAAGCTTTCGCTGATCAGAACTGCATCGTTTACCGGGTTCCTGAGGGGCTGCATGGTTTTGCTTTGGTATTCAGCGTTTCCGATGACGAGAGCAAGGCGCTCTCCCGCTGATGCAGAAATTACAAAAGTCAGCGCCAAAACCAATTGCAATACCAGAATACAGAATGCTTTCATCCAGCTCATATCTTCCCTCACCCAAATGATGGGAGTATGCCCCCTATTTTTGACATGCGTCAATGATGCATCCAAAAGCTGGCAATCGCTCATCTCGCAACTGAACCCTTATGACAGAATGCCTGCGAGATGTATTCTCTGGATCTTGCCTGAAGGTCCCTTGGGAAGTTCAGGCAATAAATGGATCCGATCCGGGCATTTGAAAGCACCCAATTTCTCACGGCATATTTCGAGTAAATCTTCAGCAGTTGTTGCTGAGCCTTCGGATAATTTCACACCTGCCTCGACACGTTGACCATAATCGTCACAAGAAACTCCGAACGCTGCCGCTTCAACAACGTCCGGGTGCGAATATAGTGCTTCATCAACTTCACGCGGTGCTATGTTTTCTCCACCCTTGATTATCAGCTCTTTCAAACGGCCGGTCACGTAGACATAACCATCTGCATCCATTCGCCCAAGGTCACCCGTCTTTAACCAACCTGAGCGCGTGACCGCTTTCGCGGTTGCCTCCTTATTTTTGAGGTATTCGCGGAGGAGATTTGGGCCGCGAACCAAAATCTCGCCCTCTTCATTTCTCGGCACTTCGATCTGATCAGCGTCACCAATCATAACCTCATTTCCAAATGCAATTCCCGGTGACCCAATTTTTCGCACCGCAGGCGGAAGTGGATTGGAAAGAATTTGAGCAGCTGTTTCCGTAAGACCCATGGTCTCGATGATCGGAATTCCAAACCGCTTTTCAAAAGCGGAATGCATATCAGGAGAGAGCGGTGCTGAGGCCGAACGACCAAAACGCAAATAATTGGTGCCCGTTCCATCGCCACTCGGCAACTCGGTATTGTGCAGGAGATAAGAGATTTGTGTTGGCACCACAGAAAACCATGTGCACTGTGTTTCCCAAATGACCTCCCAGAACGAAGAAACAGAAAACCTCGGCGGAATAACGAGCGATCCTGCAGAAACCAGGGAACCCATAAGGGAAACACAAAAGGCATTAATATGATAAAATGGCAGGACACAAAGGCCGCGATCTTTTGAGCTCAACTGATGCGCTTGCGCTGTATTCTCGCCACCGCTCAGCAAACTTGATTGCGTGTGCAATACGCCTTTTGGGCGACCGGTAGTCCCAGAAGTATACATCAAGAGGCCGTCAAAATCGGCTTCAGGCTCTGCGAGCAAACCATCAGTATTTGGTGCGACAGAGAACTGCTCCAGATCGAGAATTACCGGTGGATTCTCCAAACTTGATGTGCAGGCTTCAACAAGGCCTTTTGCTTCCTCATCTGCTATGACCAGATTTGCCTCGGAATGTTCCAAAACGTATTCAATCGTACTGGAACCAGCCACCAGGTTGATCGCTGTCGCAAGATAACCGCCATACAAAATACCAAGAATGGTGATCGCGCCATCTATACTGTTTGAAAATGCATAGGCAACTGGCTCCCCGGGCATTCTGCCTTTGTTTGCAATTACCTTTGCAACTGCAACAGCGCGCTCACGGGTTTGGCGGTAAGTCAATGTCTCACCAGTTATTGGATCAATCAAATGCGCCTGATCCGGGCACTCATCTGCGATACCATCCAACAGGGAGCGTATGGTCGGCCCTTGATGTGGCACTGGCGCGACACTCATTTCCCAACCCGCTCCCAGTAATCACCAAAAATCTCTTCAACGGATGGTTCATTGACAGGAATGGTGCGCACCACTTTGGTGACATTCATCAAATGCCTATGATTGAAGTTTTCATCAATTGAATTGCCGCCCCAGGAACCGCATCCCATGGAGAGTGAAAACGGCATGCCATTGTCAAAGGCACCTCCGGTTGCGAAACAATGCGCCTGATTAACAATGACACGACATGTCGGGATGGTCTCGCCCAACAAGAGTGCTCTTGTATCATCCGTAGTATGTAGCCCGATCGAATGACCCGCACCCTGATGATCTAAAACGCGGGATGCTATATTTCGCGCCTCTACGAAGTCTTTGGCAAAATAAATCGTGGTCACGAGCGATAATTTCTCACCGGATTCCGGATATGCGGAACCGATGCCTTCGCCTTCAATGAGCAGGAATTTTGCGCTTTCAGCGCGATCGACCTCAATTTCGGCAACATCGATAACCTGATCAACATCCCTTGCGATCATATGCCGGTTTAGACCACCATTTTGAAATAAAGCATCTTTGAGCTTGGTGGCATTGGCTGTGTCGAGCAGGCGGCCACCCGCTTCATCCAAAGCTTTGAGAAAATCATCCCGGATTGCATCTACGACAACAAGCACATTTTCCGAAGAGCAGGAGGTGGCATTGTCAAACGTCTTGGAAGCAGTGATCTTCTGCGCAGCATCCACAACGTCTGCTGTTTCATCGATGATGACTGTCACGTTTCCTGCACCAACACCAATAGCGGGCGTTCCAGAAGAATATGCGCGGTGTACGTTGTTCTGACTTCCGGTTACCACCAATACATCGACTGTTTCCATCAACCGCTGAGCTTTGACTTTTGAAACAGGCGCTGGAACCATCTGCACGAGGTCCCGATCCAAACCGATTTTATCGAATTCTACGTGCATATACCCAAGCAGCTTTTCACAAACCGCAGCACCTTTGGGTGACGGAGAGAGAATGATTGCATTCCCGCATTTGAGCGCATTGACCACGTTGTTCGTTGGGGTTGCAACGGGATTGGTTGACGGGACGACAGCACCAACGACGCCCACGGGCCGCGCGATCTCTGTTATTCCGGTCTTGGGATCATCTCCAATAATGCCACAGGTCTTGGCGTTTTTAATGTCCCGCAACAATCCCAAAGTCTTGCGATGATTCTTGGTGATTTTGTCTTTGACATTGCCAAGCCCGGTGGTTGCAACAGCCATGGTGGCAAGTTCTTCGTTGCGTGCAGCGTCCATCAGTGCCCACGCTGCAGCCAATGCGGCATTGTCATATCGCTCCTGAGAGCCATTTTCTTCAAAAGCCTTTTGAGCGGCACGCGCCCGCGCGACGAGATCGTCCACGATTTGGGCTTCTGCCTCTTCGGGCATTATTACTGCTGACATACTCATCTCTTTTGGAGTTGCCGGACGGGAATCCGCCCGGCAGATATTTCATTTAGAGGCCTGCAAGAAGCTCTGTCAGGGTTTCCTGACGTTTTTCCCACATTGCCTGAACTTCAGCACGGCTCATGATTTTCATTGGAGAGCCACCTGCTTTCATGCGCTTCACCACGCGGGCATTTGCAAACATTTCCGGGACCTTTGCAGAAAGCTTGTCGATCACTTCCTGCGGAGTTCCCTTTTTGACCATGAGACCACGGAAATTGACTGATGCATTGTCGACATCATAACCGGATTCCATCAGTGTCGGAACATCAGGCAGGAACTCGGCACTGCGTTCAATATCCGCTACTGCAAGGATTTTGACATTACCAGCTTCCCGTGCGCGGAATGCATCAGACAAGTTGTTGATACCGCCAACAACATCACCGGCAATCACGGCTTTCATTGCTGCCGCGCCACCCCCTTTGGTTGGGATATAGGCAAATTTTGCTTCTGTGGCCTTCTCGAGCTGAAGTGCTGCGATGTGGTGCCCAACAAACAAACCGGCACCCGACAGGGTCGCCTTTCCAGGATTGGCCTTTGCATAGTCAACAAGTTCCTGAATTGTATTGAACTGACTGTCTTTGCCTACAACCACAACTGCAGGGTCTGCACCCCAATTGGCGATGGGTTCAAAACTGTCTTTCGAATACTGAACACCGCCCTTGATTGATTGGGCAATAAAATGGGGAATGTTATAGGCCGATAGCGTGTAACCATCTGCTTCGGCTTCCGTAGCAAACCAGTTCCATCCAACACGCCCACCGGCGCCGGGCTTGTTCACAATATACATCGGTTGTCCAAGAACATCTTCATTGCCGGCAACCATGGTCACAATTCGGGCCTGAAAATCAGTCGCCCCACCCGCGCCATAAGATACCGCCACTCCTATTGGGCGCTCAGGATAACCTTCAGCCAGTGCCACCGTGGCTGTCATCGCCAAACCGGCAAATCCAACAAGCAGTGATTTAATCAGTCTATTCATGTTTTCCTCCCTTGAATAACTGTTCTGTTTAAAACCAAATCCCGCGCGGCGTTTGCACCTTCAGAAGCATTGCAAACAGACCGTAGATTACGAGCATAAAAATTGCCGTGACGAGAATACGTTTGATCCAACCGCGAATGTCTCTCAGCGGTACCGAATCGTAAATCGTGAAAACCGTCAGAAACGCTATCGTTGATGCGAAATAGAAACCCAGCGATTTTGCGGCAAAAAACACATAAACAGCCATCACCACAAGGCCCGGAACTATGTTGATAAAGCTGGTCGAGTCCAACCCTTCTCCAACTTTTGCCATTCCGGAAATGGCACGGATAAAGTTCCACACTGCCAAGCCGATGAAGAAGATCGCAATCAACCGCGGAAATAGGAAGGCGTCGGCGGGCTGCTGTGTAAAGCTGATCCAGGTCACAATAACGGCAACGAACAGAACAATACCAGATGATACAATATGCTGCAGGCGTGAAGCGGTCATGATCGCGCCTCCATCGGTTTGGAAGACTTGCCATGCACCATGTTAGACCAGAAACTGTAAGCGACTGATGCAACAACCAGGAAAATGAGGAACATGTTAAGTAAACCAGTCATGAAATAGACTATGGGTCCATCCTGCGCCTGCGCAATCAAAGAGCCCGTAGTAAAGTTGGATTCGGCGATCGGACCCAAGATCAGGCCAAGCACTAGTGGCGCTGCGGAAAAGCCGAATTTTTCAAGAAAGAACATTCCTATCCCAAGCGAAAGCATGATGTAGACATCACCCATCGATTGCTGGACTGAATAGGAACCAAATAACGCGAGGACCATGACCGCAGCCGCCATTATGGGGACCGGAGCACGTGCAATCCTTGCCGCCCAGGCAGCCGTGTAGATACCAAAAATCACCATAAGGATTTGCCCTATCAGCATGGAGTTTATGAACGTCCATGCAACTTGGGGGTGATTGTCAAATAGATCGGAGCCTGGGAAAATTCCGTGAATGATGAGCCCACCCAGAAGAACCGCAGCGGTCGGGCTACCCGGTATCGAAAGGGTCAGCAGCGGAACCAGTGAAGGACCGACCATGGCATTGTTGGCAGATTCCGCCGCGATAATTCCTTCTGGATGTCCCGTTCCAAACTTCTCCTTTTTGGGTGAAAACTTCCTTGCCTGATCATACGCCACCAGACCTGCGATTTGTCCGCCAACGCCCGGAATGATGCCAATTATACTACCAAAGATTGTACCGATTGAGAGAGATCGCATGCTTTGGCCCAGTTCGTGAATGGACGCGAGAAGCGATTGTTTGGGCACTTCGATTGCTTCAATGGCGGCATTTGCGCGACCCTTCGCAAACATTTCCATGACCTGCGGAATTGCAAACAGGCCAATCAAGGCCGGAATAATATGAATGCCGCCAGCCAAAGCATCCGCGAAGATAAACCTCTGAGCGCCGAGATTGTCGTCAAAGCCAATCATTGAGAGCCATAGACCAATGCAGCCAGACAAGAGCCCTTTCACAAATGACTTGGAATCCAGAGAGCCAATGACAGTGACCCCGAGAATGGCCATCCAGAACAGATGAGAGTAACTGAATGCCAAAGCCCATTGGGCAAGAACCGGCGTGAGGAAAATAAGTAACAAAACACCGATAACACCACCAACGCCGGACGCAAGGAATGAAAGATGGAGCGCTCTTGCGCCTTCACCTTTCTTTGCCATGGCATTGCCATCCAGCGATGTGGCAATATTTGCGGGAGCGCCGGGTATCTTCAGCAGAATGGCGCTGACTGCTCCTCCCGCTACGGTTGAAGTATAGGCAGCGCCCAGCAGAATGAGACCCTGCGCCGGTTGCAGGTGAAATGTGAAGGGAATCAGCAGTGCAACAGCCATGGTCGGTGACAGGCCCGGCGTGGCACCGAGAATAAGTCCGCCTATCGTTCCGCCAAGCAGCAGCATAAATGAGACAGGCTCAAAGACGCCACCAAAATAGCCCAAGAATTCCATGTTTGCACTTTCCTCCAACCAAAACGGTAATGAATGAAAATAAAAATGCAAACGTTTTCATTTTGAACTGATATTGCTAGGCTCGGGCATGTCGAAGAAACGAACCAGGTCTAGAAAAGGTGCTCCGGGCATTGTTGATGTTGCCAGCAGGGCCGGTGTCTCTCCAGCGACGGTGTCCCGCTTCTTTAACTCGCCAGACGTGGTGAAAGGACCAACACGCAAAAGGATCGAAGATGCTGCAACGGAACTGGGTTACATCAGAGACCGAATGGCCGGCACACTTCACAACCGATTTTCCGGCACTTTCGGGCTGATCGTTCCGACCATTGACAATGCCATTTTTGCGGAAATGATCGAGGCGTTTTCCACGACATTACAACAGCAGGATCGAACCATGCTCATCGCCGCGCATGGGTATGACCTTGATCTGGAGGTCGGGATCGTAAGATCTTTGTTGGAAAGGCGTATTGATGGTATCGCACTGGTCGGCTTTGATCATGACAGTGTGGCACTCAACATGCTTTCACAACGGGAAATCCCTGTGGTTTCTATCTGGAATTACGCTCAGGGTTCTGGTCTTCCGTGTGTTGGCGCGGACAATCAACTGGCAGGATATCTGGTCACTGAACACCTTGTCGCACTTGGGCATAAGGACATTGCATTTGTGTTTCCAGATACGCAAAACAATGATCGCGCGCGGGATCGATTGGAGGGCGCAATTGACGCACTTAAATCCCAGAACATTGCTCTCGATCATCAAAGAATTCTTAGCTGCCAATACGATCTTGGCGAAGCAAAACGGCTTGGAGAACAATTGCTAGCGTTGGATCGCCCCACTGCAATTGTATGTGGCAATGACGTGATTGCCCTTGGCATGGTTTTCGCTGCCAATCGCCTTGGACTATCCATTCCGGAAGATGTGTCGATTGCCGGAATTGGTGATTTTCGCGGATCTGAACACCTTGAACCCGGACTGACAACGGTTCGTTTGCCCGCGAAACGAATTGGCAAAGTGGCTGCTGAAACGTTGCTCCGCATGAGCGAGACCGGATTGCTGCCCAACCCCTTGAACCAGGCTTTGCCATTGGAACTCAAAATCAGGGGCTCAACCGGAAATCCCTAGTTTGACTATGATCGCATGTATCCTCCGTTTCAATCAAAGAGTTCGGCAGACGCTGTTGGAAAATCCGGGGTTTCTGTTAAGCTGAATTCAAGTGTTTGCTACGCTGGGTTTGAGGGTACGAATTGAGCAGCCAAAAACGGCAAGATATCCATAATTCTGAAATTCCACTCGTTTGTCTTTCGTGCGAAGCCAGACATGGCGGCATCTGTGGCGCTTTGGAGCCAAGCCAACTCTTGGAGTTGAGCAAGCATACCACTCGCACGGCTCATGAACGCGATAAGGATTTGTCGGTGTCCCAGTCTGATCCGGACGTTTTCTCAAACATACTTGGTGGTGTGGTCAAGCTAATGAAGATCATGCCTGATGGCAGGCAGCAAATTGTTGGCTTGCAATTCGCACCTGATTTTCTTGGTAGGCCGTTTTCTGACAGCTCGGACCTGATTGCTGAGGCGGCGACAGACATCCGTCTTTGCTCGTTTCCAAAACGGGTGATTGAAAAAATTCTTAAAGAAACCCCTGAAATGGAGCACAGGCTCCACGAGCAGCATATGCGGGAACTTGATGAGGCCCGGGATTGGATGCTGACGCTTGGCCGCAAGACAGCGATAGAAAAAGTTGCAAGTTTTATCCTGATGCTGGTTTCGCATATAGACCCGGAAAAAGGATCGGAAATCGCTGATATTGAAATTAGCCTGCCACTAAAACGTGCCGATATTGCTGACTATCTGGGTTTAACCATTGAAACTGTCAGCAGACAAGTCACCAATCTACGCAAGAAAGGTGTGATTGCCATCAATGACCGAAAATCGATCATTGTTGTAAATAAGGATCGATTGGAAACAATTGCGAATCAGGGAGATTGATAGACAATTTCTTCTAACACTAAACAGCCTTTGAATAGGTCGATACACCGGAACTCAAATAGGCATCAAACTTGGCAGCAATCATTCTCACATAATCTTGTCTGCCAGGTAATATTCGCAACATGCCATTGTGAAGTTCACACAGGCCATATTCGTCGTCCTCGGCAACCCTCTCCACTTCCTTGACATACGCAATTGCTTCGGCGCCATATTTTTTAAGAGGTCGATGGGATCAATTTGGAAGTTGCACATGAGTTTCTCAATCATGTATGCGCGTATTTGATCATCAGACGAGAGCACGAAACCGCGTTCCGCGACGCTTTTTTTGTCAGTCACCAACCTCATGTAATTACCCGTGGCAACCGTGTTTTGAACATATGCTTTGTCGCTGCTGCTAATCGATGAAGCGCCAAATCCAAGTAAAAGGTCAGCACGGTCAGTTGTATATCCTTGAAAGTTTCTGCGAAGAGTAAGATTGCGTTTTGAGATTGCCAGCGCATCTGCCTTTTTGGCGAAATGGTCTATACCGACAGCTTCATAACCTGCATTCAATATTTCGGCTCTTGCAGCTAAGGATTGTTCAATGCGCTCAGCATCCTCAGGTAGGTTTCGCACATCAATCAGGTTCTGATGTTTTTTAATGGAGGGCACGTGAGCATATCCAAAAAGAGCGATCCGGTCTGGATCCATGCTGAGTATTTGCCGTATTGTTTTCTTGATTGAATTCTTCGTTTGAAACGGAAGGCCATACAGGGCATCGATGTTTAGCGAAGAAATACCAGCTTCCCTAAGTCTTTCCACAAGCTCCCATGTATCTTCGAAGCTCTGAGGTCGATTGATCGCATCTTGTACGATCGGGTTAAAGTCTTGAACACCGAGGCTTGCCCGTGTCATTCCCAAGCAGGCAAGGGCTTCGATCATTTCTTCTGACGTGTCGTTTGGATCTACTTCTACGCTGACTTCGGTACTAGGCAAAAACCTAAAAACTTTTTCCAGTACCTCGCTTAAGAGTTTTGCTTCAACCGGTTTCAACATGCTGGGTGAACCGCCGCCAAAGTGTAGCGAAGCGATTTTCGGTTTTATTCCTATTCTGCTGGAGAACTGATTGATTTCTTCGATAAGTGTATCGACATATATTTTGATCGGTTCGTATTTCAATGTATGTTTTGTATGGCAACCACAAAACCAACACAGCCGATCACAAAACGGAATATGAATATATACTGATACTGGATTCTCATTGTCGACTGATGAAAACAGAATTGATTGAGCTTCCTTTGCAGAATGGCGATTGAAATGCGGGGCCGTCGGATAACTGGTATATCGCGGCAGCTGTGGAAGCTTGCGGGGAAGTCTGTTCATTGTATTTCGCGTAGTTTTGGAAGTAAGTGCTCGGTTTCAAACGCAATGTGGCGACGCAAGCCCTCAAAGAAACCTCGAAGCATATAGGATATCTTGCCAATATTTGCTGATTCCGGATGGCGGATCAGCTGACGCAAATACAAGCTGATATCTTCTGCAGAGCTTTCGTCTTCCCAATGTTCAAACTTTAACCGCTCTATGCTCTTCGATATCTCTTCCTCAGAGGCAGCAGTGGGAACCAGCAGGGGAAAGAGTTCCTGTTCTTCAAATCTGTGCGCAGACCTGACTGCCGGATAGAGTTGCCAAGCGATGGATAGGCACTCCTGTCGATCGTATTTGTCTGGCAGATCATCAGCAATTTTTTCCAGCCGCTCACACAATTCAAGCTGCGACTTGTGATGTCCTCGTATCTTATCTTCCAGCGTCAATGCTTGTGCGTTCATCAAAATGCTCCATCCAACTTTCTTCTCCTGATAGTGGACCAAAAACGACGGGCTCCCTTGTTTAATTGATATGCGATTATCTCGAACGTTTCCTTGATCCAGATCAAAGAAGTTGCAGTGGCAATATGCGACTTCTTCTGCGTGGCTCTGTGCCCGAATTCTGAATCTTCAGGGGAAGACGTATGAGAAATATTTCTGAGGTTATGTTGGTTGGGCTTGCTGCATTCTTTGCATTGTTGGCTTCAGCCTTTGCAGTTGACAGCCTGTTTCAAACCCATATGGCGATTTTGTGCTTTATACTTGCTGGCAGCACGATCATCTTGTTACGACGCGTGGAATTTGCCAGTCCCGATGGTTCCTTCCCCGAACCAGACACATCGGGCTACATGGACGAGGTTATCCGCTATGGCGCGATCGCAACGCTTTTCTGGGGCATCGTTGGGTTTCTGGTTGGTGTCGTAATCGCAGCACAACTTGCATGGCCCGAACTCAATCTCGAGCCTTATCTCAACTTTGGGAGATTGAGACCCCTACACACATCCGCTGTCATATTTGCATTTGGCGGCAATGCACTTCTTTGTACCAGTTTCTACGTGGCTCAACGAACCTGCCGCGCCCGCCTTTTTGGGGGTGATCTCGCATGGTTCGTCTTTTGGGGCTACCAGTTGTTTATCGTCATGGCCGCAACCGGCTATCTGCTTGGTATTACCCAATCCAAGGAATACGCTGAGCCTGAATGGTATGTTGACCTATGGCTGACAGTCGTCTGGGTTGCTTATTTGATTGTCTTCATGGGCACGATTGTTCGACGCAAAGAACCTCACATCTATGTGGCAAACTGGTTCTATCTCTCATTCATCATTACAGTAGCCATGCTGCATGTCGTCAATAATGCTGCTGTTCCGGTATCGTTTCTTGGTACGAAAAGCTATGTGGCGTTTGCAGGCGTTCAGGATGCCCTTACCCAATGGTGGTATGGCCATAATGCGGTAGGCTTTTTCCTGACTGCAGGCTTTCTGGGCATGATGTATTATTTTGTGCCCAAGCAGGCTGGGCGCCCGGTTTACTCTTACCGCTTATCAATCATTCACTTCTGGGCTCTCATCTTTCTATACATCTGGGCTGGGCCGCACCATCTGCATTACACAGCCTTGCCTGATTGGGCGCAAACCCTTGGCATGGTCTTCTCCATCATGCTGTGGATGCCCTCCTGGGGCGGTATGATCAACGGCCTGATGACCTTGCAAGGTGCCTGGGACAAGCTGCGTACGGACCCGATCCTGAGGATGTTTGTGATCAGTCTTGCCTTCTACGGCATGTCGACCTTCGAAGGTCCCATGATGTCGATCAAGTCCGTAAACTCGCTTTCCCACTATACCGACTGGACCATTGGGCATGTGCATTCCGGCGCACTTGGGTGGAACGGAATGATCGTTTTTGCTTCACTCTACTATCTCGTGCCCAAGCTTTGGAACAAGCAGAGTCTGTATTCACTCAAGCTAGTCAACTGGCACCTGTGGCTCGCTACTCTGGGCATTGTAATCTATGCCGCTGTGATGTGGGTGGCAGGCATTACCCAGGGCCTGATGTGGCGCGAGTACGACGATCAGGGTTTCCTTGTAAACTCGTTTATCGAAACGGTTTCAGCCATTCATCCTGAATATGTGATGCGCACGTTTGGTGGCCTGCTTTACCTCTCTGGCGCGCTGATCATGGCTTACAACATATGGCGCACAATCCGCGGAGATGTGCCGGAAACCGTCCAACAAGATCAACCCTCTGCCGTTCCGGCCGAATAAGGAGAAACGATATGTCTTTTCTCGATAAGCACCAAAAGCTTGAACGCAACCTGAGTCTGATGTTTGTTGGTTCGTTACTGGCAGTATTGGTCGGTGGCATAGTGGAAATCGCACCACTCTTTTATGTCAAGAACACGATTGAAAAAGTGGAAGGCATGCGTCCCTATACGCCGCTCGAACTGGCGGGACGCGATATTTACATCCGCGAAGGATGCTATGTTTGCCATAGCCAAATGATCCGTCCATTCCGCGATGAGGTAGAGCGCTACGGGCATTACTCACTGGCAGCCGAGAGCATGTATGACCACCCTTTCCAATGGGGTTCCAAGCGAACCGGACCCGATCTGGCGCGTGTTGGTGGTCGTTATTCTGACGAGTGGCATGCGCAACATCTCAAAGATCCTAAAAGCGTTGTCCCTGAATCAATCATGCCAAAATACTCTTTCCTTGCTAATGCGGAAATCAAACCCGAATCCGTAACCGGTCATTTAAAGGCTAATGCCGTGGTCGGTGTTCCGTACACCGAGGAGATGATTGAAAATGCTGTTGCCGATCTCAAAGCACAAGCCGATCCAGATGCTGATACTGACGGTTTGGAAGAGCGATATCAGAAAATCAGCATTCGCGACTTTGACGGCAACCCTGATGCCTTGACCGAACTCGATGCGCTTATTGCCTATCTCCAGATGTTGGGCACATTGGTTGATCTTGAAGCATACAAACAAGAAGAGAACCTGAGGTAAGAGTATGGATTACAATCTTTTCCGAGAACTCGCTGACAGTTGGGGGCTGGTTTATCTCTTCGCCCTGTTCGTGGGCGTCATCTTCTTCACCTTCCGCCCTGGATCTCGCAAGAAGGCAGACGAAATTGCAAAAATTCCCTTCAAGGAGGATCAATCAAATGGCTGATCGCGAGATTGACGAAGCCACTGGCGTCGAGACCATGGGGCATGAGTGGGATGGCATCAAGGAACTCAACAATCCATTGCCGCGTTGGTGGCTTTGGACCTTCTATGCGACGATCCTGTTTTCGATTGCATACATGATCTACTATCCCGCAATTCCGCTTTTGGAAGCGTCCACTCCCGGCATTTCCGGGCAAACAAATCGCACTGCACTCAAGGCTGAGATTGCCGAAGCAGATGCTGCCAAAGCCGGATTGGTGAAGCGAATTGCCGAAAGTAATCTTGAAACCATTCGAAGCACAGACGAGCTTGCCCGTTTCGCAGTTGCAGGTGGTGCTTCGGCATACAAGGTCTATTGCTCACAATGCCATGGTTCGGGAGCACAAGGCGGTCCGGGATATCCCAACCTCAATGACGATGACTGGATTTGGGGCGGTGATCTTGAAGCAATCTACACATCAATCAAACACGGCATCAGAAATGGCGAAGACGATGATGCTCGCGACAGTCTGATGCCTGCATTTGGCTCAGATGAGGTTTTGGAACTGGATGAAATCAGGCAGGTTGTTCAATATGTTTTACAGGTCTCTGGCCAGGAACATGATGCGGAACGGGCTGCACTTGGTGCGGAAATATTCGGTGACAATTGCGCGGCCTGCCATGGTGACAACGCTGCCGGCGATCAAGACATTGGCGCGCCCAATCTGGCTGATGCGATCTCACTATACGGTAACAGCGCCGAGCGTTTGGAAGCACAAATCTACAATCCACAACATGGTGTGATGCCTGCTTGGCAGACACGTCTCTCTGACGAAACGATCAAGCAATTGGCAGTCTTTGTCCACAGTCGTGGTGGCGGTGAGTAGAAACCCTTGTGATGGCCAAAGTGAACATCATCGACACAACCCTTGGCAACGTTACAACTCCACTACCAGGTGATGGGGTTGAGCGAATCGATGCAGAAGCGGTTAACTCGAAGGAAAATCGCTCGCTTTACGAAGCGCGCAAGAAAATTCATCCACAACGGGCCACTGGTACTTTCAGGAAGTTCAAGTGGATCGTGATGATCATTACACTTGGTATCTACTATCTGACTCCATGGATCAGATGGGAGAGGGGGCACGGTTTGCCGGATCAGGCTGTATTGCTCGATCTGGCAAATCGTCGTTTCTATTTCTTCATGATTGAGATTTGGCCGCATGAGTTCTTCTATGTGGCCGGAATGCTGGTTATGGCCGGGATTGGCCTGTTTCTGGTAACCTCTGTCCTTGGCCGTGCATGGTGTGGGTACACCTGTCCGCAAACAGTGTGGGTGGACCTCTTCCTGGTGGTTGAGCGTTTTTTTGAGGGTGACCGAAATGCCCGCATAAAGCTGGATGCCAGCCCGTGGTCTTCTTCGAAACTGTATAAGCGGGTTGCGAAACATACCGTATGGATTGTCATATCGGTGCTCACTGGCGGCGCCTGGATTTTTTACTTTGCCGATGCCCCAACATTGTTGTCAGACTTTGTCGCAGGAAATTCTGCCTATGTCGCCTATGCAACTGTCGGCATCCTGACGGCCACAACATATGTATTTGGCGGCCTGCTACGAGAACAGGTGTGCACCTACATGTGCCCATGGCCGCGCATTCAGGCAGCGATGCTTGATGAGAAATCCCTGACGGTGACCTATAATGACTGGCGCGGTGAACCACGCTCCCGACATGCAAAAAAGATGCGCAAGGACGGTGTTCCCACCGGAGATTGCGTCGATTGCAATGCCTGTGTTGCTGTTTGTCCAATGGGGATAGATATCCGCGACGGCCAGCAGATGGAGTGCATCACTTGCGCTCTTTGCATTGATGCTTGTGATAATGTCATGTCCAAGCTGGGCCTTGAAAAGGGGCTTATTGCCTATGCAACGCTGGAAGATTATGAAGCAAATATGGCGCTTGCAGGAGCGGGCAAACACATTTCCGAACCCGTTATCACGCCAGAAAACGTTCGAGACAAAGCCGGCAAGCTCTCTGAAAAAGTCTCAAGTTTTTCACCAAAGGTGTTCTTACGCACAAGAACCCTGATTTATCTCGGGATATATGCAGCGATCGGTATTTTCATGATCACACATCTTACCATGCGTGATCGACTGGATGTGAAGGTATTGCATGACCGCAATCCGCAATTCGTGGTGCTCAGTGATGGCTCAATTCGCAATGGATACGAGGTGAAAATTCTCAATATGAAAGGCGAAGCGCAACAGTTTCTGATTACTGTTGGCGGTCTAAGGGGGCCATTGATTTCCGAAGCTGGTTCCAAAGGTATTCCGCGCAATTGGCTGGCAACTGAAGTTCAACCCGACCAAACCCGTGCAATCAAGGTGTTCCTGACCATGCGGCCGGACCGGATTTTCCAATCCTCAACTCCGTTCACGTTTACTGTCTCACAGATGGGCAGCACCGACCAGAAAACCGTCAAAACCATTTTCAACTCAGCTCTGGAGAACTGATGTAATGACTACGACAATACCAAATAATCACGTTCCGCAGTTTACAGGCAAGCATATGATACTGGTGATGGTCTGTTTCTTTGGCGTGATCATCATTGTGAATTTTACGATGGCATATCTGGCATCCAACACCTGGACAGGTCTGGTTGTGAAAAACACCTATGTGGCCAGCCAACACTACAACGAGACACTGGAAGCTGCCGAAAAGCAGAATGCACTCGGACTTGGTTCGAAGATATCCTATCATAAAAACCAGCTGGTTTTTTCCATCTATGATCGCGACGGAAAACAGGTGTCTATTGCCAATCCGACATTGAAGATTGGTCGCCCGGCATTTGAGCAAGCAGATCAAGTCATGAGTTTCTTGCCCGGAAAGAGTTTTTCAAATCATATCCCAATTCATCTCAAGCCTGGCGTTTGGGCATTGACCATCACCGGTGAAGTGAGCGGGGAACCCTACCGCCGTGATGCACGAATGTTCGTAAATAGCGACAATGTTGGAGCCATCGAATGACCTGCTGCGCCGCCGCAATCAGCAGTCCCGAACTTTGCAGAGAAACACTGCAACGGACTCGCACGCTGGAAGAGCAACGAATTGTTTTGGCTTCAGTCCAGCTTTCCAACGGCTGCTACAAGACGGACTTTATCGTTCCGACAATGCATTGTGTCGCTTGTATTGGCACAATTGAACGCGGGCTTGCTGACATCGCCCCTGTCAAGCAAGTCCGCGCAAATCTCTCGCTTTCAACCGTTAGCGTGACATGGGATCCTGCCCAAGGAGATGGATGCGATATCACTGACGCGTTGCATCGACTGGGTTTTGAACATCACTTGTGTGACATTTCCGACACTAAAAAAGAGAAAAACAGCGAAACCAAGAACTTATTGATCGCACTTGCTGTAGCAGGATTTGCTGCGGCAAACGTCATGCTTCTTTCCGTTTCTGTCTGGTCCGGAGCAGACGCAGAAACCGCTCAACTGTTTAACCTGATTGCCGGACTGATTGCCGTCCCGACCGTTCTCTTTTCAGGTCGCCCGTTCTTTCGATCGGCACTAATGTCATTGTCCGGTGGTCGCTTGAACATGGATATTCCTATTTCACTGGCGGTCATTCTAGCCCTTGGGATGAGTGTATTCGAAAGCATGTCAGGCGGCATCGAAACCTATTTTGATGCAAGTGTGACCCTCTTGTTCTTTCTGTTGATCGGAAGATATCTAGACCATCTCATGCGCCAGAAAGCACGCGGAGCTGTGGAACGTCTCGCACACCTCTCATCCAAGTTTGGCGTACGAATATTGCCAGACAAGAGCACTGTTCAACTTCCATTGAAAGACATCAAACCAGGCATGACACTGAGAGTTTTTGCGGGCGAACGTTTTCCCGTAAACTGTATGATCGTAACCGGCACCACTGACATCGACTGCGCGCATGTGACCGGCGAAAGTGAACACCTGACTGTAGCTGAGGATAGTCTGGTTGAAGCAGGCTCGCTAAACCTTTCCGCCAGTGTTGATGTGAAAGCCACTTCCGATGCCGAGAATTCATTCTTAGGCGAGATGCGACGGATGATTTCAGAAGCGGAAAACGGTCGAAGCAGCTATTTGCGAATTGCCGATCGCATGGCACAGATCTACGCACCGGCCGTTCACTTATTGGCATTTGTCGCCTTTTTGGGATGGATAATTGTTTCAGGGGGAGATTGGCACTTTTCCATTTATACGGCGATTGCAGTTCTTATCGTCACATGCCCCTGTGCACTTGGTCTTGCAGTTCCGGTGGCGCATGTAATCGCTGCAAACCGTCTGATGCAAGATGGCGTTTTGATGCGTGATGGCTCAGCACTGGAACGCCTGGCTGAAGTCGATACGGTGATCTTCGACAAAACCGGTACATTGACCGTGGGAGAGCCTAGGGTGACGAGGGTGTTGGGTGACACAGCATCCCGTGAACCACTCATCAAGACACTGGCTGACAATTCTTCGCATCCCATTTCCAAAGCAGTTGCTAGCAGGTTTTTTGAAGCAGTATCTGTTGAACTCTCTGATCTCTCTGAACAGCCTGGCAAAGGAATCGAAGCGCGACACCAAGGAAAGCTTGTGCGCCTGGGAAAATCGAATTGGGTGGCTGAAATTGCGACTTCGCTGACATCACGAAATGAGGAACATTCTGTTTCCTTTGCAGTGGAAGGTCGTGAAATGGTGCATTTCGATACGCATGACGTCCTGCGTACAGGTGCCAAAGAATGCATTAAAGCGCTCGAGAGCAGTGGCTTAACCACGGAAATGCTGTCCGGTGACCTTGCGTCGAAGGTTTCCAGGATCGCGGCAGAAGTCGGAATAGATGAATACCGGCACCGCCAAACACCACGGCAAAAAATTGATCGTATCAATGCACTTCAATCACAAGGCATCAAGCCATTGATGGTGGGCGACGGTATTAATGATGCGCCAGCACTTGCCGCAGGTCATGTTTCCTTCGTGCCCGCTTCAGCTTCCGATATCGGGCGTCAATCGGCGGATTTTGTGTTCACAAGGCCGTCTCTCATTGCAATACCGAATTCTTATAAGATTGCTCTTCAGACCGGAAAGATTGTGCGCCAGAATTTTGGTCTGGCGATCGCATATAATTGTATTGCGGTCCCACTTGCCATGGCAGGATTCGTGACGCCTCTGATTGCCGCCATCGCAATGTCGGCGTCTTCCATTCTTGTGGTGGCAAACAGTTTCCGTATCAATTTTCAAAACCATGAATCACATGGTGAGCCGCAAGAGAAGAATAAGGCAGATGCATTAAGCTACCGGAGTACCGCAGCATGAATCATCTTCTGGTTCTCATTCCCATTGCCTTGGGTCTCGGCTTTTTTGGGCTACTTGCATTCATCTGGAGCTTGAAGTCAGGTCAGTATGACGACCTTGATGGCGCAGCAGAACGCATCCTTGAAGACGAAAATCCGTGATTCAATTGATCCAGAGCAAAGATCGCAAGCAAAACTCGATTTAGTTTTGATTTACACATCGGAAAGGAGACGCAGATGTTCAAGAGAGTGTTGATACCTGTAGATATTGCTCACACAGAGAAGGCTGCTGAAATGGTTGAGGCTGCTAAACGTGTTGCCAACGACGAAACCCAGTTTGTCATTGCCAGCATTATTCACTCCGTTCCTGCACTTGCGGAACTTTCTGTACCGCAAGAATATTTTGATATGGCAGAAGAAGAGGCGCGGAAAACACTAACTGTGATCGCAAAGGAAAACGGTCTGGACGCGAAAATTGAACTCAGGGTCGGGCAACCTGCCAATGACATTCTAACGATGCAGAAAGAATTGGATATTGATCTTGTGATCATAGGTTCTCATAAACCGGGTTTGCAAGATTATTTCCTGGGCTCCACAGCCTCACGTGTAGTGCGCCATGCACAATGTCCTGTGTTGGTGATGCGCTAGATTTTGGAGACAAAACCCTGAAGATCAAAGCAGCAACACTTGATGATTTACGCTACGCTCTTTCCATGGGTGCGCGCGATTTTGCCCGCGCGCCCCTGTTTGGACTGTTCTTTGGAGGATTCTTTGCACTGGGCGGAATAGCCCTAACATATGGCATCTTTGTTCTTGGCATTTTATGGCTTGCATATCCCCTGATCATTGGATTCTCATTGATCGGACCATTTATCGCTACTGGTTTATATGATGTGAGCCGGCGGCTGGAGGCAGACCAGTCACTAAATTGGCCAGACATTTTGCTCGTGATCTGGAAGCAGCATCGCCGCGAGTTTGGCTGGATGGCTTTCGTAACACTGTTTATTTTCTGGATCTGGATGTATCAGATCAGGACGCTTGTTGCTGTATTTTTCGGATCATCCGGTTTCGCCAGCCTTGAACGTTTTCTGGAGGCGGTTTTCACGACGGATACCGGACTGACATTCCTTATCGTCGGACATCTAGTCGGGGCAGTGATCTCCCTGATTCTCTTCTCGCTCACGGTTATTTCGTGCCCGTTGTTGCTTGATCGCAATATCGATTTTGTTACCGCAATGGTGACCAGTATCCGTACAGTTCTGGCTTCACCGATTGTGATGCTTGGGTGGGGCAGCTTTGTGGTTGTTTGCGTGTTGCTTGCTGCAGTCCCCGCATTTGCTGGTCTGCTGGTGGTTTTACCCGTTTTGGGTCACGCTACCTGGCATCTCTATAAAAGACTGGTTTCGGATCAATCCTCGACGTAAGTAGTGCAATGATCCGGTTGACGAAGGATCAGGTCATATACTTCTGCTGAAAACCTTGCCGGCGCAGATACCAACGCCGCTGTTTGCAGTAAAGCCTACATCGCAACCATCGGGGTGGAAAATAAATATCGCTTCTCACTCAGTTGAAGGCGATCTGGGTTTTCATGGCCTGGCTTCTGTCGCCTGCCAACTCAAACCCTTTTACCGCATCTTCCAGAGGTACTGTATGAGAGATCAGGGGCTTCACATCAATCATGTTTTTTCGCATCAGATTAACTGCTATTTCGAATTCCTCGTGAAAGCGGAATGATCCGCGCAAATCAAGCTCCTTGGCGGTTAAGGCCTGCATGGGCAGGTTCATGTCACCACCAAGTCCGAGTTGAACAACAACACCACGAGGGCGCATAGCAGCAATGCCACTGGCAAGGGCAGGTGCAGCGCCTGAACACTCAAACAAAATGTCAAAATACCCTTTGCCTTGCTGATATTTATCAAGCTTCTCAGCAGAGGTCGCCATATTAATCGCTTCATCTGCACCAACCTTGGAAGCGAATGCCAATGCTGAATCCACCAGATCAGTAATTATAATTTCTCCGGCTCCCGCTGCTCTTGCAGCAAGAACACACAACGTTCCGATTGGCCCGGACCCCGTAATCAGAACACGTTTTCCAACAAGTTCACCGGCACGGCGCACACCATGCAAACACACAGATAATGGTTCAGCCATTGCAGCTTCGGCAGCGGTTAATCCTTCAGCTTTGACGCACTGACTTGCATCAGCAACAAGCATTTCCCTGAACGCACCCTGTATGTGTGGAAATGGCATTGCGGACCCGTAAAACCGCATGTTTTCACAGTGATTGCGTTGGCCCTGGGCGCAATATTGGCAATGTCCGCAAGGTCTTGAAGGAGAAACCGCGACCAGATCACCGACATTCAGATTCGTGACACTATCACCAAGTTCCACAATATGGCCAGATACTTCATGACCGAGAACCATCGGTTCTTTCAGTCGAATGGTGTCGCCAATTCCACCATGGTTGTAATAGTGCAGATCAGAACCACAAATGCCACCGGCAGCCATTTTCACAAGAACCTGCCCCTCTCCCACGGCGCTGACAGGGGTATCCTCGATACGCAAATCCTTCGCTTTGTGAATAACAAGTGAACGCATGTCTTTTCCTTACAAGCTGGCCGTAATGCCACCATCAACATAAATCGTCTGACCATTAACGAACTCTGATGCCGCCGAACTCAGAAAAACGCAAGCGCCTACCAGTTCTTCGACTTTGCCCCAGCGACCTGCCGGTGTACGCTTTTCGAGCCATGCACTGAACTCTGGATCAGCGACCAATGCTGCGTTGAGCGGAGTATCAAAATACCCGGGTGCAACGGCATTGCAATTCAGGCCATATTTGGCCCAATCTGTCGCCATCCCCTTTGTTAGATTGCCAACTGCACCTTTGGTGGCAGTATACGGTGCAATTCCCGGACGGGCCAAAGACGTTTGAACCGAAGCTATGTTGATAATCTTACCCTTGCCTCGTTTGATCATGTGACGAGCACACGCTTGCCCAACACTGAATACCGATGAAACATTCGTTGCCAGAAGTTTGGAGAACATGTCTTCGGGAAAATCCTCTAAGGGCGTTCTAAATTGCATACCTGCATTGTTTACCAATATATCAATTGAACCGTCATCTGCTTCGAATTTATCAATTGCTTCACTCACTGCAGCATGATCAACGGCATCAAATGGAAGCTCGTGAACTATTGCTCCTTGAGAACGCAATTCATCGGCAGCTTTGGACAGTTTTGCTGTGTCTCTGCCATTCAGGATGATTGCAGCGCCGGCTTCAGAGAGGCCCTTTGCAAGAGCAAATCCAATCCCTTGTGAAGAGCCGGTGACAAGGGCAGTCTTCCCCTCCAGATCAAACAGTTTTTGAGACATTTTGGTTTTTTCCTGTTTTTGTTATCCGCGACCGATGAATGGCATAGCAGTTGCCATTACGGTGATAAACTGAACATTTGCTGATA
>JASJDO010000086.1 GCA_030065115.1 Rhizobiaceae bacterium
ATATTAATTCATAAGGAGGGAGCGGGGAAAACTTGGGGAACGATAATTGCTCTGGAGGCTCGCAGAAAATCTCGCGATCGATGTTTGAAATGACAATCTAGCCTTAAGACCCAAACAAAAAACGGGCCGAAAACCGGCCCGTTCTGTTTCATTGATTGAAGTTCAAGATCACCACATGGCAACCGGATTGATGATCATCTGCACCGTGCCGGTGATACGGGCATGACCCAGAACAAACATGAATTCCGAGACATTTTCCTCCGCAAGCCTGCCGGTATTCATCGTCTCAAGAATGTAGATGCCGCGCTTGGAAAGGAGTTCCACATGTCCGTAGAAGACCCGGTCTCCCTTTTTCGGCGGAACAACTTCCAACCCCCAGGTATCGGAACCAACCGCCATCGGATTAAACGAAGCAAGGTACACCGAGGCAGCATTGTCGAGACCGGGCTCCGTGCTCACCCACTCCTTGGGAGCAGAGGCGAGTTTCGCATCTGTCCAACCAGTATGAATGAGAACCACATCCCCTTCGTTGATCGTGACGCCCTGCGCTTCCATGGCACCTTTTACGTCTTCTTCTGTAATGGCATCACCGCCATTCATGGCCTCAACACCCTTGTACTCCGCCATGTCAATCAACACACCGCGCGAAATCAGCGGCGGCACTTTCTCTAGACCCAGCTTTTTCAATCCGGTGATGTGGACGATGTCCTTGCCCTGATTACAATTGTAATAGTAGTTCTTCTCTCCAAGGTGACCCAGACCGTCAATCTGGGGGCCAATGCCAAACCAGAGCTGCGCAATGTCATCATTATAAGATGCAGGCCATCCAAAATCCTGCGTGGTATCGCGCCCATTGTTTTGACCCGGCGCCACAACTTGCAGCGAGAGAGACCGTGGCGGGAACGCTGGCATGCCGGGATTTACGACAATCCCCAGCGGGTGCGACTCGCCCTTTTTGACGAGCTTCGTTGCAGCCAGAGTGCGCTCAGGGGAGACATAATTGGCGGCACCCAGCTCGTCATCTTTCCCCCATTTTGAGTGCTGGCACTCTTCTGCATGCGCTACGCCTGAGGTGAAAACGGGAGCATTGAACGGCAGGATCGCGACTGCTGAAGCCATCGCAAACATGCTGATTGATCTGAAAACTTTCATTTTTTCCTCCAAACTACCCCCCAGATGCATTGGAGCGCATCTGAGACAATTTGGCAAATTAAGCGAGATTGGCATGTCGGTAGGCTGTCATAAATCCTGCGGCAAACCGAACTTTGCGGTTTAAATGACCAGCAATTTGATTACATTGTTGATATGTCCAAACCGCCCAAAAAACCCTCTGGCTTTGAAGAAGCACCGCAACCGCCATTGAGTGGTGAACCGCTTTCCGGCAGCGTTTCAAGTTGGGCGAAGGAAATCGAGGAAGCGGCCAAATCAACAAAACCAAAACCGGGCGAGCCGGGCACTTCCAAACGCACCGCCAAAAAATCTGCACAGGAACGGGAACGCTATGGCGGGGATGGCTCCATTGCGGCGAATGTGACCGAAGGCCGGAAAGCAAAACGCTCGCCAAAAGGAGCGAGAGCCAAGGGAGAGCTTCCCTCCGTGGCAGAGCAAGCTAGCAAGGCTGGCGCAGGCTCGAGAACGAGCGGTGGTGCGGATGCACCAACGAAAAACAAAAAAGGCGCGAAGGCAAAGGGAACTTACTCCGAAAAACACGTCAACAAAGGCGCGATCATTGGCGCGTCCAGCGATCCGAAAGAACGGGCAGCGGCGGGCCTGAATCCAATCGCCGGACTCGACGTGTCACTGGAAGAAGCCGAGCGCCTGCTGGGCAAAACCGGAAAGTCTGCCGATAAATTCACTGAACCAAAGCAGATCTTCAATGAATCCGTTGCACCCAACAAACAAGGCGCGGGCGCATTTGAAAGTGGCGTAACCGCAACAGTCGCCTCGCTCGCCAAACTGATTGAGGGCGGCGACCCGAACCTCGTCAGCGAATGGGTACCGCACCGCCCTGCCCGCCCGGTGAAGTCTGAAGGCGGCGTTGAACTCAAAATGGTGACGGATTTCGAACCTTCCGGCGATCAGCCAACGGCCATTGAAGAACTGGTTGGCGGAATCAATGAGCAGGAGCAATCCCAGGTCCTCTTGGGCGTCACCGGATCCGGCAAGACCTTCACCATGGCGAAGGTGATCGAAGAGACACAGCGCCCGGCGCTGATCCTCGCACCGAACAAGACGCTAGCCGCGCAGCTGTATGGCGAGATGAAATCCTTCTTCCCCGACAATGCGGTCGAGTATTTTGTCTCCTACTATGACTATTACCAACCGGAAGCCTATGTCCCGCGCTCGGACACCTATATCGAGAAAGAGTCGAGCGTAAACGAACAGATTGACCGCATGCGCCACTCGGCCACCCGCGCCCTGCTGGAACGCGATGATGTGGTGATCGTTGCATCTGTTTCCTGCATCTATGGTATCGGCTCGGTCGAGACCTACACCGCCATGACCTTCGAGATGAAGATCGGCGACACACTCGACCAACGCCAATTGCTCGCCGACCTCGTGGCGCAGCAATACAAGCGCAATGATGCAGCCTTCACCCGCGGCACGTTCCGTGTACGCGGTGATACAATTGAAATCTTCCCTGCCCACCTTGAAGACAGCGCCTGGCGCATCTCGCTCTGGGGGGATGAGATTGAAAAGATCACCGAATTCGATCCTCTCACCGGCCAGAAAACCGGCGATCTGAAATCCGTCAAAATCTACGCGAACTCGCACTATGTGACACCCCGCCCAACGCTCAACCAGGCGATCAAGAATATCAAGGAAGAGATGAAATGGCGCCTCAACGAACTCAACAATGCCGGCCGCCTGCTGGAAGCCCAGCGGCTTGAGCAACGCACCCGCTTTGATCTCGAAATGCTGGAGGCCACCGGCTCCTGCGCTGGCATTGAGAATTATTCGCGCTATCTCACCGGCCGCAAGCCGGGCGAGCCGCCGCCAACGCTTTTCGAGTACATCCCCGACAATGCCATCGTCTTTGTCGATGAGAGTCACGTCACCATTCCGCAGATCGGCGGCATGTATCGCGGTGACTTCCGCCGCAAGGCGACGCTGGCCGAATATGGCTTCCGCCTGCCCTCCTGCATGGACAACCGCCCGCTGCGCTTTGAGGAGTGGGACCGCATGCGCCCGCAGACGATTGCCGTTTCTGCCACGCCCGGAAACTGGGAGATGGAAGAGGCTGGCGGCGTCTTCGCCGAACAGGTGATCCGCCCAACCGGCCTCATCGACCCGCCGGTAGATGTGCGCCCTGCCCGAACGCAGGTTGATGATGTGCTCGGCGAAATCAAGGACACGGCACTTGCCGGATACCGCACGCTTGTCACGGTACTCACCAAGCGCATGGCCGAAGACCTGACCGAATACCTGCATGAAAACGGCGTACGTGTGCGCTACATGCATTCCGACATTGATACGTTGGAGCGGATCGAGATCATCCGCGATCTGCGCCTCGGCGCGTTTGACTGTCTCGTCGGCATCAACCTGTTGCGCGAGGGGCTGGATATCCCTGAATGTGCGCTGGTCGCCATTCTGGATGCGGACAAGGAGGGCTTCCTGCGCTCCGAAACCTCGCTGGTGCAGACCATTGGCCGCGCCGCGCGGAATGTGGATGGCAAGGTGATCCTCTATGCCGACACGGTGACCGGCTCCATGGACCGCGCCATGGCCGAGACCAACCGCCGCCGCGAGAAACAGGTCGCCTATAATGAGGCGAACGGCATTACGCCGGAAAGCGTGAAGAAGAACATCGGCGACATTCTCGATTCTGTTTACGAGCAGGATCATGTGCGCGTGGATACCGGCATGGCAGAGGAAGGCGAGCTGATTGGCGCGAACCTCGCCGCCCACCTTGAGGGGCTGGAGAAACAAATGCGCGATGCCGCGGCTGATCTGGACTTTGAAACGGCGGCCCGCCTGCGCGACGAGATCAAACGCCTGCGCGAGGTGGAACTGGCGGTCTCTGACGACCCGCTCGCGCGGGATACGGGTGTTGAGAATACGCAGAAAGCCAGAAAGCGGAAAGCACAAGGAAAGCCGGATCAAGGCACCCCTCCCTCCGTGGCAGCACCAGCTGAGGCGACTAGCCGAAGCGCCCGTGCGCGAACGGGCGGCGAGCCGGATGGCTCGGCGAGAAACAAAGAATCCACGGAGGGTGGGAAATCCCAAGAGGGTTCGAATTTCCGGAAAAACACACTCGACGAAATGACGGTTAGCCGAACCGAAAAGCCGCTTACTCCTGAAGGTTGGGAAGCTCCGCGCAAGTCATATGGCGAAGAGATGCGGAGAGATCGCGGAACAAATTCGGCGTATGGCACGCCACTCCCGGAGTCTGAGCGGGGCACTCACGGCTCCGTGCCAGCACAAGATGAGGCGACTAGCCGAAGCGCCAGTGCGTCAACGGGCGGCGAGCCGGATGGCTCGGCGAAAAGGCACAGAAGCGTCGAAGGCTCACTTGAAAAAGACGAAAGTCAGAAGCGAAGAGGAAGGCCCAAGAAAACGGGACGACCGGGGCGGTAAAATTGCCCATTTCTTGACACCTTTATCCCAATAAGAGATCGCCTTGGGTCTCATCATCAATTCGAATGAGACCGACAAGAAGCCATTGATTTTCAACATTATTGGTTACATTCCTCCGGCTATGTGTGCTAAAAGCTAGTGCTATACCGGCATTGAAATATTCATTCTCGTACTTTTGCTTCAGCACTCTTATTGCCTTCTCGTGCCCATACATTCTAAGAAACCTCATGTAGGCGGTTGAAGTTTCCCAATCATCGCAAGTATGATTGCGCACTTTGCCGCTTTGATCTGTCCAACGAACCGAAAACTCAACCGGACATGGTTCAAGAGGCTGTGTGGGCTTATCAAAAAGTGACATTTGCGATGCCAACTCTTTATGTTTTCTGCGCTCGTTAGTTAGGTCTCTTGGCGATTTGTGTCGTGCAGATAAACTCAGTTCCTTCGGTCGAAGCAGTGTTAGGGATTCTTGATGCATGTTTGCTTCTTCAAATGACCTTCTTATCAAAGGGTTTAACATGCGTGCGCGTTCTGATCGCTTAAGCTCCTCACAAACAACGAAGGATTCTGGCAAGACTTTTTGACTTTCTGCCCGCCGATCATTTTTGGATTTAGTGTATTTGTACTCAATGCGGCTCCATCGAGAGAATTTTTGCGTCGGATCAAGTATTCGAAATGGAACAGGATATTGACGGCGCCATATACCATCTCTTCCTATTCCAGCGCAGCAAACAGTTTCAAAGTATTTGCTAGACCGATGCGGCAACGCTTTCACGAGTATGTAGCACTCGTCGTTCTTTGCTCCCGATTGTCCCATTTTCCCACACACCCAAATGTTTAGTTTCACACCCGAGCTTTTTTTCGAGTTCATCTGAAACCATTTTCCGATGACAAAAGAGATGATCTCTTTCGTAGCACATCATACATATACGCTTATCTTTTGCCAGATTTTCGACTTCTAACAAAGCTTGCTGAGCTGGGTCACTTGCCAGCACATTGGAAAAAATTGTCTTAAACTCTTCAATCCGTCCGGCTTTCGCTGCTTCCCGACCTTCTTTGGGATCACCCAATGTTCGAAAATGGACATACTCGATACCAGCAGCATTTGCGGCTTCGCTTAGAGCAGTTTTTGAAAACCCCTTCCGACGAGATTGAGCCCGATCACGAATATCGATTAGGACTTCGATATCATTACTTTTCAACGTCGCAATGAAATCGGCTAAGCTTGCTTTCTCATAACCAATTGTTGCAAGCATTTGAGGTCTCCAAATTTATTTTCGAACAACGAATCTAGTAATCTATTACTTTAGCGCCACAAAAATTAAAATCCTTAGCGATGCAAAAAGTTTCTCCTGTTAGCCAATATTTCAGAGCTAAAAAAAGCAACTATTTATAAAAAATGTTTTCCCTCCCCAATTTCCTCCCGCACACTTTTGCGGATGGATTGGAACCTCGCCATTGAGAAGAACCGGGCTACACTCACGCAAATTGTTGCGGGGTTGTTTGTGTTGGTGGAAATTGAAACTTGTTCTCCGTCATCCTCGCCTTTATGGCGGGGATCCATTCCTGAGGCCTCGAATTCCACTGGATGGCTCAGAACAGGTGGCACACCTTCAGGCATGGATTCCTGTGACGAGCACAGGAATGACGGGAAAGGGGTTTCCGCTACGCCGTTCACCATCGGCCCGATTACCCGCCGGTATCTTGTTCGCGTGCTACGCACAGTCGAAGCAGCCCTTCGGCGGTTGATTGTGCTTTATGTCCATGTGTATGGCGTGAAGGCATCAGCTCGAAAGAAACGCGACCGCCCGCTGCCGGATTTTTCGCTGTTTGGTAAGGGAGCGGGCGACAAGCCTCCGGTGTTCAACCTGTTTGATCCGAGAAAAAGGTTGGTGCTCGGGTTTGATGGGGAGGAAGATACGCCACTTCCGTCATCCTCGCCTTTGTGGCGGGGATCCATTCCTGAGGCCCCGAATTCCACTGGATGGCTCAGAACAGGTGGCGCACCCTCAGGCATGGATTCCTGTGACAAGCACAGGAATGACGACGCTATAGAAATCCTCTCTAACCCAACAACCCTGCTCCGGCGTCTCCGCGCCCTTGACCACGCACTGAAAACCCTGCCGCAACAAGCAAACCGTCTAGTGAGGATCATGGCGCAACGTGAGAAAGCAGAACCGGGTCCAAGAAAGGTCGGCCCAATCCGCCCCGGCATTCCACCCGGATATGCGCGACGGTCAGACCACCCCTCTCACCACATCCTCCGCGAGTGTCACGGCCTCGTCAGAGATTGGGAAGCATGTCCACCATAATTGCTTTCCGCTTCGCCATCCGTGCTGGCGGAAGGGAAACAAACTGATCCCCTTCCCTGTGCCACAATTCGCCATTAAGGTGACGTTACGTAAACCTTAATCTGGAGGACATCATGTCAGTAGCACGCGTAACGGAAATTATTGCATCATCGAAAAAGGGTTTTGACGATGCGGTGGAAGTGGGCATCAAGCGCGCATCGAAAACACTCAAGAATGTTTCGGGCGCATGGGTGAAAGATCAACGGGTTATTTGTGACGACGGCAAGATCAAGGAATATCGCGTGACGCTGAAGGTCACCTTTGTGCTGAACGACTAGGGCAGCACGACAACAGGCTTTTCGAATTCTCCCTTTGCGCTACATTATGGGCAAAGGGGGAATGATGATGAGGCGATTTTCTTGTGTGTTTGGCGCGGCGCTCCTGTTTTCGGGAGTGGCATATGCGGGCGATGATCATGATCACGGACCGCCGATTGGCAAGGATGTGGTGAACCTGCCGATTTTTGATGCGCATATTCACTACAAGAAAGAAGCCTGGGGGCCGTTTCCGCCCGACGAGGTGATGCGGCTGATGGATGAGAACAATGTCGCGATGGGACTGGTTTCATCCACGCCCGATGAAGGCACGATCAAGCTGTTTGAGCATGCACCGAACCGGATTGTGCCAGAGCTGCGGCCCTATCACGGGGCCTGGGGTTCTTCCAACTGGATGGATGCGCCGGACATGGAGGCCTATCTGGAGCAGCGGCTCGCGGACCATCCGCATGAGGGGATCGGTGAGTTTCATGTGCGCCAGATGGAGACCGCCAACCGCCCGCTTTTGGAAAAAGTCGCGGCAATGGCCAAGGCGCGGGACATTCCGATCCACATTCATTCGGATGATCAACCGGTTCGCCTGCTTTATGAGATTGAACCATCGCTGACGATTATATGGGCTCATGCCGGGATGATCTCACCGCCGCAAATGGTGATGGAAATGTTTGAAACTTATTCGACCCTTTATGCGGATACTTCCTATCGTGAGGGAGACATTCTGCGCTCTGGAGGAATTGATCCCGAATGGCTGAAAGTCATCCGCAAGTTTCCCGATCGCCTGATGGTGGGCACCGATACCTGGGTCAATGGGCAATGGGATCGCTATGGCGATCTCGTGAAATTCAACCGGGTTTGGCTCAGTTATCTGCCGCGAAAGACTGCAGAAATGATCGCTTACAAGAATGCGGAGAAACTGTTCAAGCGGAAAGTTTCGCTGGAGCAAATCGGCAAGCGGTAAGTCCTGCGGGCGGCGGCATCATGGGTTGATTTTGATGTCATCGCCGCGTTCGAACTGACTGATTTCGAGCTTCAAAACGGTCACGGAACCGAGAGCTGCGTTGAACGCTTCCATATGCGGCTCCTGAAAATGGGCGCGAAGTGCATCCGCACTTTCCCATTCTTCATAAATGCGAAAGCGGCCCGAGTGCTCAATATCCTCATAGAACGCGTAGGCGATACAACCGGCTTCCGCCCGGCTCGATTTGGCCATAATGCGAGCTGCTGCTTTTATTGTCTCGACATCATCAACCGCAATTTCGGCAATTCCCGTAACAACAATCATGAGCTTCCTCGCAATTTCAGTCTTTTGATAGAATAGTTCAAAGTGTGACAGAATGCACATCACACGGACTGTACAAGGTTTAGTGATTTGTAAACCGCGCATTGCACGTCATTATATCAACACGACTAACGCGAAACACAAAGAGGAAAAGAAAATGAAAACACCCACAAAATTCGCAGCAATCGCGGCATTGGCATTGGCACCAGCCGTTTCAACGGGCACCGCACATGCTGTCAGCCCAAACTTCACAGAAGCCGCAATCTCAAAAATCAACTGGGACGGATTTCAGGCTTGTAAGGCTCTCGGGAACTCCGGTTACACTGCTGTTATTCGAGGCATTCACAATGCTGCCAGTGGTGGCACATATCGCAACGGTGGTGAAGCACGCTTCAATATACGCACCTGTTTCGAGACAGCGCAGGAATGTGAACGCTTCAGTTCCAGAATTCATCACAAAGTGGCCAATATCGAACAGGTTTGGCTAAACCGCTGCTCACCTCGCGGCTAAACGAAAAAGGTTTTACTATGACCGTACCGAGCCTCACAAAAAACATTGCTCTGGCATTTGTTGTTTCAGCAGGAACATTCGCCGTTGATGTAACGACTTCTCATGCGTCCGACTCATTTGTTGGCGGTGCTTTGCGCCAGAATGCTGAAGGCAGACGTGCTTGCGGCGCGCTTCAGCAGCAAGGCGGAACCTATTGGGAAGCCAAAATTCGCGGGCGATTTATTGAAGGCAACCGGGGCGGTGGAAACCATTTTTCAGTGCGTAACTGTTTCAGAAGCAGCGCAAGTTGCCAGACTTACATCAATCGCATCGGAAACATCATTTATCCGATCGAAGAGATCCGTTACGCCCGCTGCAAAGCGCGGTGACAAAATCCAGAGAGACCGGGCGGGCCCGGTCAATTAAAAGAGCCGGGTTGATCTCTATGGATCAACCCGGACGCATTTTGGAGAATGATTGAACCCTATCTACTGTAGAAACGGGTTGGTTCGACGCTCTTCACCAAGAGTACCTCCAGGACCATGACCGCAAAGAAAATTCACATCATCACCCAGCGGCAAAAGCTTGTTCTTGATGGATGCAATAAGCTGATCATGATTTCCACCCGGAAGATCGGTTCTGCCTACAGAGCCACGGAACAAAACATCTCCCACATGCGCAAATTTATGTTCTGGTGAGTGAAAGATCACATGGCCAGGCGCATGACCGGGACAGTGATACACATCAAAGTTTGCGCCACCAATGGAAACCGTTTCACCTTCCTTCAGCCAACGGTCCGGGTAGCAATTTTTCATCGTATCACCGAGACCATAGTTACGGGCGGTCTCTTCAACACTCTCGCAGATTGACTTGTCATCCACATGAGGGCCGACAATATCCACGCCAAGCCTCTCTTTCAGTTCCATCGCGCCTCCCACATGATCCAGATGACCATGGGTAAGAAGAATATACTCCACTTCTATCCCCGCCTGCTCAACGGCGGATAGAATAGTGTCTACATCCCCTCCGGGGTCCACGACCACCCCTTTGTTTGTTTCCTCATTCCATATCAAGGCACAGTTTTGCTGGAATGCGGTAACAGGAACTACTCCGATTTTGAGTTTGATCATGGACACTTCTTTCAGAAATACAAAAGGCGGCACACAGATGTACCGCCTTTCCAAACAGTTTTCAAAGGTGGATTACTTTCCTTTGAGAAGCATGCCTGCAATGCCAGACAATACGCCACCACCTGCGGCACCACCAACAACATCACCCAAAATGTTGCCAATATCCATGCCGCCAGCCGGATCCCCACCAAGTGCACCCGAAATGATACCGCCGAGCGCTGCACCACCGCCAATGCCGCCAATGCCACCAGCCAAAAGCTTCGGCAGCATGCTCATAGCAGCCTGTTTCAATATCCCACCTGCGATACCGCCGCCGACCATGCCGGACACAGCTTGAATTATGAGTGGTAAAATTGCTTCCATTGTTTTTCTCCCTCAAGTCACGCAATGAATTAAGTTAAGCCGAAAGGGTAGAAATGCACTTCCCCTACCCCTTTCAGCGTAACAAATACCTCAAATCTTACGTAAAGTAACCCCTTAAGAGAGTCTTAACTGATTTATTTTCGTCCCAGCGGAGTCGCGGAGAATCAATCGTTTAAATGTGCCCTGACAGCTTCATCATAATCATTCATGAGATTGAGCGTGATCTGTCCCGGAACAAAACGATGCTCCCCAATTTCAGAAACCGGCGTCACTTCTGCGGCAGTTCCGGTAAGAAAACACTCCTCAAAACCCTCAAGTTCTTCGGGCATGATAGCGCGCTCAACAACTTCGATCTGGCGCTTCTTGGCGAGATCAATAACAGTTTGCCTCGTAATACCATTGAGAAAACAATCCGGTTCCGGCGTATGAATAACACCATCCTTGATGAAGAAAACATTGGCACCGGTCGCTTCTGCCACACGGCCACGGTAATCAAGCATCAATGCATCAGCATATCCACGTTCTTCAGCGGCGTGTTTCGACAAGGTGCAAATCATGTACAAGCCGGCAGCCTTGGCGAAACAGGGGATAGTTGCTGGATCAGGCCGCCTGTAAATGGCATTGTCCAAACGTATTCCCTTGATCCGTTCCTCCGGAGCAAAATAGCTTGGCCATTCCCACACTGCGATCGCGACATTGATCTTATTATTTTGGGCAGATACGCCCATCATTTCGCTGCCACGCCATGCAACCGGACGAATGTAGGCATCCGTCAGGCCCTGCTTTTCAAGCGAATCTTCGCAGGCCTTATTGATTTCATCCGGCGTATAAGGAATTTCAAATCCAAGTTCCTTGGCAGAGAAGAACAGACGATCAGTATGTTCCTGAAGCTTGAAAATCTTGCCGCCATAGGCGCGTTCACCTTCAAAGACACTGCTGGCATAGTGCAAACCATGGGTCAGCACATGAACCTGCGCATCACCCCATTCTACAAATTCGCCATTATACCAGATATGGCCACCCATTTGGTCATAGGAAACGCCTGCCATTGTTCTACTCCAAGGTTTTCGCAAGATTGCAACGCAAATTTTGGAAACGCTATGCAATCAAGAAATTTATGTCAATAGTGCTGACATATTTTTCATTTAGTGTAATAGTGAAACGATGACTGAAAACAATACAATTGACATGAATGCGGTTGACGGAGACGAGATTGAAAATCTGGACGTCATCGAAAGCCTGTTTTTTGCCTATCGCGACTTCATTGAAGACCCAGACAAAATTCTTGCGGAATATGGATTTGGAAGAGCCCACCACCGTGTTCTTTTCTTTGTCTGTCGGCAACCCGGCCTGACAGTGGCAGAACTGCTGGGCATCTTAAAAATCACCAAACAGAGCCTTGCGCGGGTTCTGAAACAATTGCTTTCCGCTGAATATATTTCTCAAATTGAGGGCAGTTCAGATCGTAGAAAACGCCTTCTATACCCAACCCAAAAAGGCCGGGAATTGGTGCTGAAATTGTCTGTTCCTCAGTCTGGTCGAATTTCGAATGCACTATCTGGTATGAGCGTAGGTGAAAAGGACATAATCCTTGCTTTTCTGCGCCAAATGCATGGCAACAAACGATAACACTTCGTTATTTGAGATAAGGCAGTCAGTGATTATGATAGCTCAGGGTTCTGGACTCGACGAAGCGGGTAAGGTTGAAAACCGGATGAATGAGACTGCAAGCACGCTGGAAGTGCCAATAGACGAAGCGCCACACATCCTTGTCGTAGACGACGATAGTCGGTTGCGCAGTCTGCTTACGAGATACCTGACCAATAATGGATTTCGCGTTTCAAGCGCTGGAGATGCGGCAGAAGCAAGGCGACAGCTGAATGGCCTTCAGTTCGACCTGCTTGTAATCGACGTCATGATGCCCGGTGAAACCGGGATCAGCCTGACAAAGAGCCTGACTGGCGAGAGTGACGTACCGATTTTGCTGCTCACTGCATTGGCTGAAATTGAAAACCGTATCGAGGGTCTTGAAGCAGGTGCAGACGACTATCTTTCCAAGCCGTTCGAACCCCGCGAACTTCTGTTACGCATCAACAGCATATTGAAACGCACTGTAAAGCCGGAAGAGCCTGCAATTGAACAAGTACGCTTCGGTGATTTCCATTACTCTGTAAAGCGCGGAGAATTGACCCAGGAAGGCAAACCAATTCGCCTTACAGACCGTGAACGGGAAATATTGACGGCTTTTGCATCAAAACCTGGTGACACCGTCGCCAGGCATGAGTTGCTTGGAAACGGGGCCGCGTCCGGTGAGCGAAAGATTGATGTTCAGATCAATCGACTTCGTCGAAAAATTGAAGAAGATCCGGCGAACCCCAAATGGCTGCAGACGGTTCGTGGCATTGGATACAGACTCTGTGTGAATTGACAGATCTTTTGTCTCATCGATTTTTGTTCACAAAGTACGGTCAACAAAATCAAGGCGTGATAATTTACTCCCCTACTCCCCAATTCTCTTAAACTGCTGTAAACAGATTGATACTGTGCAATCAGGAGTTTTATGCGCTTGGCCGTTGAAGATACAGTCGGGGAGACAATCCAGGAAAACAGGCAAAATCGACGCTCGCTTTGGAGCCGGTTTTCCCGTTGGGTCTCCAGAAAAATGCCAAAGGGGCTCTATGGGCGCTCTCTTATCATCATCATCGCTCCCATGGTGCTGCTTCAATCTGTTATCGCTTTTGTGTTTATGGAGCGACACTGGCAACTGGTCACACAACGCCTGTCGCAGGCAGTAACTGCCGATATTGCCTCCATTATAGAAGTTCTGGAAAACTATCCTCAGGATCCGGAATTTGCGCAGATTTCATCCATTGCGCAGGAGAAACTGGACATAACAATCTCCATTCTGCCGCCAGATCCGTTTCCACCGGTGGTAGGAAAGCCGTTTTTCTCTCTTCTCGACAACACTCTAAGAGCCGAAATCCAGCAACAGATCGGCAGACCTTTCTGGATCGATACAGTGGGTGATTCAAACCTGCTTGAGATCAGAATTCGCCTCGAAAAGCCGGAGGAAAATGTTCTACGGGTATTCGTGCGCCGCGACAGGGCATACGCATCAAACTCCCACATATTCCTGATCTGGATGTTTGGAACATCACTGGTGCTGCTGCTGATCGCAATTCTCTTTTTACGCAATCAGATCAGGCCAATTCAGCAGCTCTCCCACGCGGCTGAAAAATTCGGCAAGGGGCAAACATTGCCGGGTGATTTTCGTATTCGCGGCGCGACCGAAGTCAGGCAAGCCGGACTTGCTTTTCTTCAGATGCGGGAAAGAATTGAGCGCCAAATCGAGCAGCGCACAGCCATGCTTACCGGAGTAAGCCATGATCTGAGAACCATCCTGACCCGGTTCAAATTGCAACTCGCATTAATTCGGCAAACGCCAGAGATTGAAGAACTGCAGGCCGATGTTGATGACATGCAACAGATGCTTCAAGGGTATATCGATTTTGCACGCGGCGATCAGTATGAGCAGGCTGAAGATGTCAACGTGTGCGAAGCGTTGATGAAGCACAAAATGGAAGCTGCCCTTCGCGAAAAAAGCTACGAAGTTGAGTGCGATGAAGATGTGGTACTGCACATCACTTCCGAGGCTTTCTCCCGCCTGATTAGCAACATAGTGACAAATGCGTTCCGCTATGCCGACAAGGTGGAGACAAAGGTCACACAGGGCCAGAGACGACTGACCATCACATTTGATGATGATGGTCCCGGCATTCCTGAAAATATGCGGGAAGAAGTCTTCAAACCCTTTATGCGTCTGGACGAAGCTCGAAATCTCGACGAAACAGGAACCGGATTAGGACTTTCCATTGCACGAGACATTGCACGCAATCATGGCGGGGACATTAATCTGTATGAAAGCCCGTTGGGCGGGTTACGTGTTATTGTGACGTTGCCGATTTGAGTAGTGAGTAGAATGCGCTCCGGCTGCTTTAGTGTAAGCGTCCGCCCAAAGGCACATCGCGTTCCACGGCCGCAAGGACCACGTTTCCGGCTTCGTCTGTATATCCAAGGGTCAAGACTTCAGACATGAAGGGACCAATCTGGCGAGGTGGAAAATTCACAACCGCCATTACGAGCCTGTCCATGAGATCCTCTTTTGTGTAATTCGCCACAATCTGCGCCGATGTTTTTTTGACCCCGATCTTCTCACCGAAATCGATTTTCAGTTTCCAGGCAGGCTTTCTTGCCTCGGGGAATTCTTCAACCTCAATTATCCGGCCAACACGGATATCCACTTTCAAAAAATCATCAATTGTAATGGTTTCTGACAATTCACCAGACATGAAAATTCCTCAGGACAACTCTTCGGATCGCCGCTTGGCCGCAGCAATCGCCTTATCAAACAATTCCGGCATGCCGCCCTCACCCATCAATATTTCAAGCGCGGCAGCGGTGGTTCCGCCAGGGGAGGTAACATTGGTGCGAAGTGTCGCCGGATCATCATCTGACTGCCGCAACAATTCACCTGCA
>JASJDO010000087.1 GCA_030065115.1 Rhizobiaceae bacterium
GGTTCGACGAGGGCTGAGGTCGTCGAATTTGCTGAAGAGCTTTGGAACAATGGTATTCGCAGGCTTGTCGCATTGCGCGGAGATGCCCGTGGGGCAGGGCAGGAAGAAGCGTTCGGTTCGACAGCAGACTTTGTGCGTGCCCTAAAAAGTGTTCATCCCTTTGAAATTGCAGTGTCTTGTTACCCTGAAGTGCATCCGCTTGCCCAATCAAGGGAAGAGGATATCGCTGTATTGAAAGCAAAGCAGGATGCGGGCGCCACACTTGCAATAAGCCAGTTCTTTTTCGACAATTCGGCGTTCTATGAATTTGTTGCAGAAGCTCGCAAGGCTGGCGTTACCATCCCAATCGTGCCGGGTATTCTGCCAATCTATAATTTCAAACGTGTACAGGAAATGGCGGAGCAATGCGGCGCACATATTCCGGATTTCGTTATTGCGGCATTCGACAAGGCAAATACATGCGGAACTGATGACCTGGAAGTTGCTTCTGAATTGCTGAAGGCGCAGGTTCACGATTTGGCGGTCGCCGGATTTGAGCAGATACACATTTATACGCTTAACAGGTCGCATCTCGCAGGAAAAGCGGCCGAAGCCTTCCTTCAAGCTCACCTAGAGAGGTCCGCCCCGACTAAAAAGGTGGCTTGATGGGAATGAAGGGACGCGGCACCGGTTACCCCTTTCCCCCAACAAACGAGTGACCGCGTCCTTTCAACCATTTTTTTTGGCTGGCATGATGCAATCAGTTCTATTTCACACTTCTCAGTCATAGTTCACGACTTCAATTTCAATCCCATCATGGTCCTGAAAGTAAAATCGTTTTCCCGGCTCATAGTTGGCGTGTGAGTGTGTGATCAAGCCCCTTTCTCGTACTTTAAGTTCCACGGCTTCCAGATCGTCCACAACGATTGCAATGTGGTTCAGGCCGCCAATTGTGTAGTAACTCACATCTGACTGTGCGACGTCCTCCTTGCCGCGATAAATTGCGATATAGCTGTCATCGCTACCGACATGGATGCTGCGTCCGCCATGGATTGCGTCTCCCTCCCAGCGAATTTTCCAATCGAATAAATCGCATAGCATTTCTGCGGTCTTTTCAGGGTTGCTCACGGTCATGTTCACGTGTTCAAGTGTTGCTTGGGTCATGGTTCTTTCCTCTAAATTCAGTCATGAGTTGCTACGCATGTTCGACATGCTTCGAAAACGTCTTTGCTGCTGGAGGTGCTCGGTGTAACCGCCATGCAATCTGCTGGCGCAGTACACATCGTCCCGTGTCAGGCCAATATCCCTTAATGCGCGCTCATCCAGTTCAAGCAATTGTTGCATCGCTCTGTGGTCGCGGCGACGTTGCGCGTTTTCCAACAGCTTGTCCCTAATGGTTACAAGCAATTTCGTCAGAAGGCTCTTTTCTGTGGGGTTTCGGCAAATTTGTTCTTCGCCAATTGCGATTTGCGGCTGAAGTTGTCTGCTCATCTTGACCTCCATCATTCAGTTGATTTTCCAATGATGGTCTATAAACTAAAACCTCAAGTATACTTTAGGTCAAGCGTTATATGAAAGTTTCTGCAATGAACGATAAGGCAATGATATCAATAGGTAAGCTGTCAGGCAGAACCGGGTTGGCGGTTTCGGCAATTCGATATTATGAAGAACAGGGATTGATTTCATCTGAACGAAATGCCGGTGGCCAGCGGCGGTTCAGGAAGTCTGATATCCGTCGTGTTTCGTTTATTCTGATAGCGCAGAAATTCGGGTATCCGCTCAACGTCATCCGGCACGAATTGTCTGCGTTGCCTCAGAGCAGAACGCCTACAAAGGCGGACTGGACGCGGCTGAGTTCCAAAATCAGAAAAACGCTGGATCAGCGGATTGAGCAAATGCAGCAAATGCGTGACAACCTGGACGGTTGCATCGGTTGCGGATGTCTGTCGTTGCAGAAATGCAAGCTTTACAATCCAGATGACAAAGCCGCGAAACTTGGAAAGGGGCCGCGCTATCTGCTCGGCAATTCGGCCAAAGATCTGGAAGATTGATCTACCAGCTTCCGCGAGTTTTCAACCACTCCGCTGATTTCTTCACGCCGCCGAACGGGAAGACGTGAATTTGCTTAATCGCGGAGTTTTCATTGCCCAGTGCAGCGGTTTCAATTGGATTGACGATCTCGTCAGGATCAAAACCGGCGGCAAGTTGCAGAACCGCTCCGGCGCGTTTTTTCAGAAATGAAATAGAATTTCCGACACCACACATCGCCGCAAATTTTACCAATGTGGTCAGTTTAGCTGGGCCTGCCACACCAAGATGGACCGGAAGATCCACGCCATGACTGGAAAGACCTTCTGCCCATTTTGTAAAGTTCTCGGCCGCAAAGCCAAACTGGGTAACGATTCTCAACTCAATATCACTACGGTTGTGGAATTCCTGTTTGAACTTTAATGCGTCATAGGCGACCTGTTCTGAAAAATCCGGAGAACCTTCCGGATGGCCTGCGACGCCCATGTGTTTGATGCCGTATTTGTCAAAAAATCCGGTTTCCAGGACTTTTATTGTTGAATCAAATTCGCCCGCTTCCTGTTCCAGGCCGCCGCCGATCACAAGAACATCGGTAACGCCTGCTTCCTGCGTCATCATCTTGATGCGGTCTTCAAGCGCTTGTTTAGTGGTCAGTCTGCGTGAGGCAAAGTGTGGAACCGGTGTGTATCCCAGATCGCCGACACGTTTTGCTCCGGCTGTAAGTGTTTCGGCTGTGTCCGTACCCACGTCAGTAATGTAAACCCTCGTACCCTCTGGAAAAAGGCCCGGAATATCTTCATTCTCGACAGCCTGTTTTGGAGAAATTTCGATGGATGCGGCAATTTTGGTCATGGTTGCGTCCTGTCGGCTTAGTGTTTCGCCTGCGGCTGTCTTAAGATTTGGGTCAATGACATTCATATCAATCTTCCTTGCCACCGGCTTTCACCAGAGCGACAAGCCTATCTTTTGGATATGATTCTTCGAGCTCATTAGCTGCTTTTTCTGCTTCTGCTTCCAGATCATCGCTAACTTCGATTGGATCAGCGCGACGCCATTCTTCTAGATAATCATCTGTATCCGCCGCACCAGTGCGCATTGCACACATGTCGATGGCCTCGGTAAACCGCAGGGAAAGTTCTCGTTTCGCAACATTGCGTCGTCCTGCCTTTACGATCACTTGAGCAGGGATATCGCGCCAGTAAACAATTTGCAGTTGGGCCATAGTGGTCTCCATCGTAGTTGAGGGAAAATCCTAGAATTCTGTCAAATTCGCTGCATTACACGCGACGTGGCATACCTGAAATGCGGCGGCCTAATTTGAACTATCCGGAAAGCTTCAAGAAAACAGCGTTATCGAATGTCATAACAGGTTCGCCGTTTTGGTTTAAGGCTTGGACTTTGCTTGTCATAACCCACCAGTCGGGCATCGAACCACTTTTTCGCAAACCTGTTATTTCATTGGCATATGAAATTCGGTCACCTGCAAAGACCGGTTTGATCCATTTAATGTGTTTCATGCCTGGAGAAGGGCCAAATTCCGGAACTGGTTTTCCTTCCGACCTTAACTTTCCCGCCTGTATTTTAGAAGCTGCCCTTTGCAGTTTCATCCACACAGAGATCGTATGCCAACCAGATGCACATAACCCACCGAATAATGAATCCTTGGCCTTGATGCTATCTGTATGAAATATTTGAGGGTCCCATTCCTTGGCGAACCGAAGGATGTTTTCCCCGGTGAAAAGAAAATCACCAATTTCGATGCGATTGCCTGGTCTGATGTGATCTGGAATTTCAGGCATTTCACTCATGCTGCACCGCTGCTGATTGCAAAGAGCCCAACGACGATCATTGACAAAACCTTATGGCCATTTTGATTTTGAAGTTCGTGCCCCATGTTTGCGATCCACAGGTTAGGTTTAGAAGCAGATTGCCTTGCTTCGAGCACAGTTGTTTTTCCACTCAATGTATCTCCCGGTTTCACCGGTGCATGCCAGTTCACTTCAATAACTTCCGGAGCGCCTTGTGAGGTCGATCGAAGCAAGAAACTGTCGCAAATCATTCGCATTGAAATCGCACAGGTGTGAAAGCCCGACGCGATCAATTCACCAAGCATGGAATTTTTTGCGGCTTCCTCATCAATATGAAAAAAGGCGGGATCATACTCTTTTGCAAACTCGACAATTTCATCTTTTGTGATGGTCTTTGGTTCAAGCTGGTATTCTTGGCCTTTAGCGAATGCAATGCGCGGATCATCAAGGAAATCGTGTTTCATGCTTGTGCTCCGAGCCTCCGGACCGGTTATGGTTAACCATTGGTTAAAATTGTTCGCCAAAACTCTTTGGAATAAAAGTGAGTTGATTTAATACATATACCGGATAGTCAGACTGACAACTGGCAATTGCTGCGGTTCACGGGTTTTGAAATGTTTTTTAGTTGGGACATGGGCGCGAAGGAAAACATTGGGAAAACCAAAGCAGCTGTCCTGCTTGTTGTATTAACGAGTTTTCTCGCCGGTTGCAGCCTGATCAGACCCCAGGAAAGTGAAGACATCCGCACCCAGGTCCCGCAAGAAGCCGTCGATCCAACATCATTTGGGAGCTTGCCGGTTGATACACCTGAGACAACAGCCGACAAAAAACACACAGTCCTCGCGCTTTCAGCTGGCGGAGCCGATGGCGCATATGGGGCAGGGGTTTTGGCAGGATGGACGGCAAGCGGTACACGTCCCGACTTTGATGTCGTTACCGGTGTTTCAACAGGCGCCTTGCTTGCAGTTTTTGCATTTCTGGGGCCTGAATATGATGACTTGGTGCGTGAGCTTTATACGCAGCAAACCAATGCAACGATTTTTAGAAGCAGGGGCCTTGCCGGGTTATTCGGAGACAGCCTCTATGATAATGCACCTTTCAAAGAGCAAATCGAGCAGAACGTAACGCCAGAACTGTTGTCAAAGATTGCAGCAGAGCATGACAAGGGGCGGCGTCTATATGTTGCAACTACCAATATTGATGCCGGTGAATTGGTGATCTGGGACATGGGCCGCATTGCCAAGGGCGGTAGAACCAATCCGGTCCAACACTTTCAGAAGGTTCTGAGGGCCTCCGCATCCGTTCCGGGTTTTTTTGAGCCGGTATACATCAAGCCGTTAAGAGGCGTTCAACTCAGACAGGCGCACGTTGATGGCGGAGTAAAAGAACCGGTTCTTTACGCAGATTTCATGGGGGCGTCCAAACTGCCCAACCGGCATCTATACATGATAATCAATGGCACGACCCGTCGGTTCAATGCGTCGAAACCAGTCGAAGCAAGCCTTGCAAGTATTACTCAAAAAACGATCTCCGAGCTTATCCGGGAACTCCAGCGAGATACGATTTTTCGCCATTTCTCCGCGACGAAGAGCAATGGCGTGAAATTTCACCTCACTTCTATCCCCGATCAAATTCCTATTGCACAAGAATCGTTGAATTTTGATCCCGTACGCATGAGGGAACTCTATGACGCTGGTTGGAAAATCGGAGAACTTGGACCGGATGCGTGGTTTACCAAACCACCGACCGCTCGTGTAGCGTCGGATGAAGCCTCATTGGACAGACTTCAACAATAGGTCGAAACGCTCTAGGCCTGTGCTGCTGACGATAGTGCGGGAACAAGGTCACCAAATCCGGTGAAACGATATTCATATTCCAATCCCATGAATTCTGCGGCCTTGCGCGCGTTTTGCTCCAGGACAGGGTCTTCTGTCTGGGCGAGATAGAGAGCTCTTGTATAGTGACTGAAATACATGGGTAACAATTCGGGATGTCGGTCCAAGCCCAATGGCTTCTTCATGAATGTTTCGAAATGCCTTGCGAGAAAATCTGTAATGAAGAAGGTGGTGAGGTAGTCATCACCCGCTTCCATGAATTGTTGGTTTCCCATGTAAAATGAGAAACAATGGGGGCCGGTAATTCTCTCTACACCATGCTTGCTACAGATTTTGTCCAACTCGCCACCGGTGCCACAATCTGCATATCCCACAAATATATGCTCAAAACCCTCGTCTCTGGCTTTGAGAACCGCCTTGTCCATTTCCGGAGCGATTTTTTCGGGATGATGGTGGTACTCTGCAGGAAGGCACTTCAAATCCACATGCTCAAAACCCATTTGCTCGTTTATTGCCAGAACTTCGCGGGCGATCATTCCGCATGCAATTACACGGACCTTTTGCGAGTTTTGCTGTGTCTTTTCCATTGCCGTCTTTCGGGGCCGATTTCCCTGATAAACCTATGATACCGTATTGAACCAAAAAAGGGCGCTTTTCTGAGCGCCCCTTGATCGATTTTCTAAAATGACGAATGTGGCGGGAACGCTAGCCGGCAGCCATCTGGTTATGCTTGCGCGCCATAAATTCCTTGGCGGTTTCCACTGCCACAGCCGCGTCACGACAGTAGGCATCTGCGCCAATTGCCTTGCCGAAGTCTTCGTTCAGCGGCGCACCACCTACGAGGATTGTATAATCGTCACGCATGCCTTTTTCGACCATAGTGTCGATCACAACTTTCATGTAAGGCATGGTAGTCGTCAGAAGAGCAGACATGCCGAGAATGTCAGGGCTGTGTTCTTCAATCGCAGCCAGATATTTATCAACATCCGAGTTAATCCCGATGTCGTGGACATCAAACCCTGCGCCTTCCATCATCATACCGACCAGATTTTTCCCGATGTCATGAATGTCGCCCTTAACGGTGCCGATCACCATGGACCCGAGTTTCGGTGCGCCCGTTTCAGCGAGTAAAGGACGAAGAATGGTCATGCCGGCCTTCATGGCATTCGCAGCAAGTAATACTTCCGGCACGAACAGAATACCATCACGGAAATCAATGCCGACGATGCGCATGCCTTCAACAAGTGCTTTGGTCAGAACATCGTACGGAGTCCAGCCGCGCTCGAGGAGGATGTTTGTACCTTCTTCGATTTCCTCTTTGAGGCCATCGTAAAGGTCATCATGCATCTGGGCTACCAGTTCGTCATCATCTAGCTCCGAAAGGATGATTTCATCTTCTTCAGACATTGGCATTCTCCAAATTCAAGCCGGTCAAACCGGACTTACCGTATCTTGTCGCAAACAAGCGACATCTCCCAAAACGCACTTTGCGCCATTCTTCGCATTTAGCAAGCAAAAGCATATTTTAAAAACCTTTTTGCGACTGAATGCAGAATGGATGCGACCCGCTAAAACTTGGTAAAATTCTGGACTAATGAGGCCGTATTTCTATTTTTCATAAAACTTGGGGACAAAGCTTCCAGTTTCCATCGCATCGGCACGGATTGCATCCGTTCAATCCCGTGGTCCAGGCTGAAGCGCCATGCACGATGGGCTCCTTCAAAATGCGCCAGAATCGGGTCTCCGTCCCATATAATTTCCGTTGTTCCAACCATTTGGATCAACGAAGCATTTGCAGGATTGTGGAAAATCAATCCTGCCCTTGGGTTCAGCATGAAATTGCCAAGCGTGTTGAAGATCGAATTTCCGAAATAGTCGGGGATGGTTAGAGTGTTTCCTTCAATTTGAACAAATCCGGGTTTGCCACCCCGGTGGTTCACGTCAACGCCCTCGGTTTTTCGATCTGTTTCGGTCCTGATATGGCTTGCGACAAAGAAGAAATCAGCTTCTTCAATCGTTTGCTTGATGGCCATGTCGATATTGGAAAATTTGCGAATTGTGGCTGGGGCTGCTGTTGGGGACTTCGTCAACCCTGGTGCACGGTGATTGATGTATTTCGGGCAATTTCCGAAGGATTGGTCAATCTTCGTCAGGAAGCCGTCTTCATCGACACTTTCAATGGTCACATTCGCACGGTTGCGTCGCCTTGTGTGCATTTCGATCCCAAGAAATGAAAGCGGGGCATCCTCTCTAAGATTTCCGGCCAGCGGATCCATTGGATCGAAATAACTATCGACACGAATGTGTTTATTATCTGGAGTAGACACAAAGCCAGGTTCGCCGAATAAAATTGACGCCCATGGCCAGCCGTCTTTATCGACGCTGCCAACCACAAAATATGGCAATTGGGCAAAAAACTCCCGATGCTGGTCTGGCATGTGATCACGTATTGCGCGTTGGCCGACGGATTCCTGTTGCTCAACAATGCCCAAGCGTTCGTGGATTGCCCGCTCTCCGGCATGATAGGGAGAGGTAGATGCTGGTTCTTTTGAACTCATGTCTTCATCATGCGTTTGAGAACATTGTCCTTATAAGCGAAGTGGTGCATCAACGCGGCGCTAATATGGATGACAACCAAAGCGGTGATGAACAGGCCAAGATAGTGATGGATTTCGAGCAGGAAATTTCCAAGATCACGGTCTTTCTCAACCAGTTGAGGCAAGGTCCATCCGAAGAAAAAGGGTATGTTCTTCACTCCCCATGCATTCGTCGCATACCAACCGAGAAATGGCTGTATAATCAGGCTGGCATATAGGAGAAAGTGCACTGCTTCCGCTGCGCGTTTCTGAAGCGTGCTCATGGAAACCGGTAGCGGCGAGGGTGGGGTTGTGAAGCGGTAAATCAGCAGTCTCACGACCACCAGTAACATCAACAAAAAGCCGGAAGCCCGATGGTAATCATAGTGTTTTCCCACTTTGAATCCATTTCCCATCAGGAAGCCGACAACAATCACATAGAGCATTATGGCTGCCATAAGCCAATGGATCATCCGCATTGGAAGCGCGTATCCCCTTTGGCCGTGATCGTCCATTGTGTTTCTCCACATTTGCATAATTTGGCGAAAGTTACAGGAAGCAGTTTGAATCGGTCAAGAATTCCGAAAGGAAGTTCATCAACATGCTGTGATGCACTGCGTGATTAATTCTCTGGCTTTTCGGCTAGAATAAGGGCAAATGCGTCCTTGGTGCACGCCAACCCAACTTCTTCACCGGTTTTGACGTTCAAAATGTTGAAGCCCGAAGTGGTCAGATGTTTTTTCAGGTCATCTTCTTCATAAAAGGTGTAGAATCGATCCAGACGATCCCGTTTCGCATCAGTTCCCAATTTCATTCCTATGTGAAATGCCCCGCCGGGTTTCAGAGCCTGGTAGATGGCGGCCAGGTGGCGTGGAAAATCCTCACGATTTGCGTGTAAGAGGCTGAAATTTGCCCAAACTCCATCGTAAGTGTTTTTATCCGATATCTCGTCAAATGTCGCTTGTCGTGCCCTTACACCACACTCTTCTTTTGCAATTTTCACCATTTCCTCAGAAGCGTCGGTTGCATCTATCTCGAAACCGGCATTCTGCATCAGCAAAGACCAGTGGCCTGGGCCGCATCCCAAGTCAAGAACACGCCCGCCAGTGGGGAGGGAATTCATGAACATTTTCAGAGCTTTGTTTGGTTCTGTGATGTGGAACCGAGTGTGATAATCCTCAGCATTTTTATTGTAAGCTTCAATTGTTTTCAGATCGCTCATTGTAAACTCCGGGGCAAGAATTGGTTTCTGCGGCCAATGGGTTGGCAGATTTAGACCAATCCTTGGCGCAATAAGGCATGTTGAAAACAGGTGGTCGCATAAAACCTAAGGCTAGGGTAATCTGGTCGTGACTACAAGGATATGAACCATGAGTGTCGATGAAACTCCTGTAGAAGAATCTGGGCGCCGTGGCGGCGGGCGTAGGGGCCGTGGCGGCGGTGGCGCCGCCGCACGTAGACAATCCCGTTCGGGACCGCAACTTCTATCTCTGCCAAATCTGGTTCGTGGCCTTGAGCCGACAGATATCCTTAGTCAGGAAGCCATTGAGATTATTGAGGCTAATGCGGACACTCTTATGGAAGAGGTCGGTGTCATCTATTCCGATGATGAGGAAGCGCTCAAGCTATGGAAAGATGCTGGAGCGGACGTCCAGGGCGACCGTGTGCATTTTCCGAAAGGGCTTTGCCGCGAGTTGATGAAAACGGCACCTTCTTCGTTTACTCAGCATGCTCGTAACCCGCAACGCAATGTTGAGATCGGCGGAAAGCATACAGTATTCGCTCCGGTTTATGGTCCTCCTTTTGTCCGCGACCTCGAGGGCGAGCGTCGATATGCAACCATTGAGGATTTCCAGACCTTTGTGAAACTTGCCTATATGGCGCCTGCTATGCATCACTCGGGCGGTACAGTGTGTGAACCGTGTGATATTCCAGTCAACAAGCGGCATTTGGATATGGTCTACAGTCATATCAAATATTCCGACAAGCCGTTTATGGGATCTGTCACTGCGCCTGAACGGGCGGAAGATACGGTCAAGATGGCTCAAATTCTTTTTGGAGAAGAGTTTGTAGATCAGAATTGTGTCTTGGTCAGTCTTATCAACTGTAATTCACCGCTCACCATGGATGGCACCATGTTGGGTGCGCTAAAGACCTATGCTCGCGCCAATCAGGCGTCGATCGTTTCACCTTTCATTGTTGGTGGTGCCATGTCACCGGTTACGGTAGCGGGAACACTGGCTCAGGTTCTTTGTGAGGCGACCAGTGGCATTGCGTTTTCACAATTATGCCGTCCAGGCTCGCCGGTGATTTTTGGAACCTTTGCGACGTCAATTTCCATGCAAACCGGTGCGCCAGCCTTTGGCACACCGGAACCGGGGCAGGTTTTGCTTGGTGCTGCGCAATTTGCACGTCGATATAATTTGCCTTTCCGTTCGGGTGGTTCACTAACAGGTTCAAAAATTCCTGACGGACAGGCCGCCTATGACAGTGCCAATACGCTTTGGCCTGCCATGCTTGGTGGGGTGAACTTCATGCTTCATTCAGCTGGCTGGCTTGAGGGCGGATTGGTGTCGTCATTCGAGAAATTTGTCATGGATTGTGATCAACTGGCCGCAGCGCAGAAATTTGCAGGCGGCATTGACATGAGTGAAAATGGTCAGGCGATGTCTGCAATCCGTGAAGTCGGGCCGGGGAGCCATTTCTTGGGATGCGAACACACCCAATCGAATTTTGAAACCGCCTTCTATGCTTCTAATGTTGCGGACAACAATTCCTTTGAACAATGGGAAGTTGAAGGCAATCAACGGATTGAGCAACGGGCCAACAAAGTGGTCCGTCAATGGCTGGATGCCTATCAGGCGCCTGATCTTGATGTTGCGAAGGATGAAGCGCTTAAGGCCTTTATCCAGCAACGAAAGGATTCCATGCCTGACGCCTTCACCTGAACGGAGAGACCATCCCTGGAAGGACGCTCCAGGGAAAAGGTGGGAAACACCATCGTTACCAATGTCTGGCGATTGAATTCCGATGGCAGTGTCTCCGATTGAGCCAGCACAGTTGGATCAGGCGCTGGCTGCGCTGGGTCTGCACAATTTCGGGTATTTCACGTTCGAAGAGCACCATCTTCGACCTGGCAGCGAGGCGTTGTTTGGTGCATGCGGTATCGTCATCGGTAATGCAGGGCCGGAGATGTGGCGAGTTTTTTCTGTTTCTGCTGAATTTGGAGACGGATTGCCAAATCCCATGAACCGCTGGACAAGGCGGGTTTTGGAAGAAGCAGCATTAAATTTTTGCGATTTCTGTATTTTCCCGTTTGATGAACCCTATTGGCCCTTTCAACGGTTCCTGAGTTCGGCATCACACATTGGACAATCGCCGTTGGGGCTTTACATTCATCCAGAATTTGGTCTTTGGCATGCGTTGCGTGGTGTGCTTGTGTTCGAGGACAGGCAGAGGTTTGATAGTCTTTTCAATACCAAGGGCTTTGATGTTAAGGAATTGATTCAACATCCATGTGACACTTGTGCAGATAAGCCCTGTCTTTCTGCGTGTCCGGTTGGAGCGTTCAACGGAACTGCTTTGGATGTGAAGTCATGTTTCGAACATTTGGATGCTGATCATGACCCGAAATGCATGACGCTCGGATGCAGGGCGCGTCACGCATGTCCGGTCGGTAACGAGTACAGATATGATGCGGAACAAATTCGGTTCCACATGCGCTCGTATCGCTATTAGAGCTTAGCCTATCTATTTCAGACCGAAGCAATTGGCGTAGAAAGTGGTGGTCGCAGGCCAATCTGAGAAAATGCCTTTTATGCCCACATCCTTGTGTAGGACGTGTAGCAATTCATAGACATCACCATCGTTGTTGATGACATCTGAGACCGTCTGATAATACCAGCCGCCCCCGTCTTTCAACAAGCCAGAGCGTTCCGCGGTCCAAGTAATGATTTCCAGTCCTGCGGACTTTGCTTCGATAGAATAGATTGTAGGTACGATCTTTCCATTATCCACTTTTACTAACACCCACATGGGAGGAGCAATGTAGTTCACACCCATGGATTTTAGGTCAGCCATGGTGTGCTGCCATGTTTCTGGTTTTTCAGGTGACCAGCCTACAACGCTGTAGCTATCGTCCAGATATACAGCTTGTTTGCCAAATTCAGGCTCGTTTTCGATCCAGTAAAGCACATCATCCAAATTGAAAGACTGGGCGAACACATCTGATGCGGGAATGCCTGCCGCTTTATATTCGTCGATCAATGCCTGGGCGTAATTTTGCTGACTGTAACCATCAAAAGGCATTTCAACAGATGGTGTTTTTAATTCCGGTGTGAATTTTCCACCAAGAGAACGAATAAGTTCAATGGATTCTGCATGCGTAACAAGCGTGCCTTTTGCGGAATACAGATCGGTTCGCCAGCTCGTTGTGCCATTCACATATTCATCTACGGTTTTGGCCGACTTGTTTGCGGCATCCATTTTGCCGTTCAGGGTGCGGAATTGAGCGAGTGTAATATCAGATGTACGGCATTCTGCCGTCGCCTCCGCGTCGCCTGATGCAGGCGAGAAACCTGTAGTACATGCATTTGCAAGCGGCGTCTGTAGTATGTTGGTAGTTGTGTGCAGATCATTTTGGGCGTGCCTGCATACCAACTGCTTATCCTTGGTGAAGGTCACATCACATTCAATGATGCCCGCACCCATTCGTGCTGAAGCTATGTAAGATTCTCTTGTGTGCTCCGGAAATTGCAATGGCGCACCGCGATGTCCGATTGACCAGTCTGATTTTGCAAATGGACCAGCCTTGCATGCATTCAGTTTATCTTTGAGGTCACCGTTTTCCATGTCATCGACAAGGAAAAATGGACGTGGGCCGAGTTGTATTGAAGCGTCGTCCGCCGCTGCTACATTGATGGAAGAAGCCAGAACAACGAGGGGAAGAAGGGCATTTCTTAAAATGATAAATCTCCAGGAACTTGTCATGTTACTACATCGCGGGAATGTGACGCCACGCCTTCAATTTGAAGAAAGTTCTATGACAAATGCGAAGGGTATTATCCTCTTCGGCGTCTTCTTGGTTTGCCGCCGCCAGACGCACTATCTTCAGTTGCTGGTTTGTTTACAAGTGGGCCAATTGTTTCAATTATTTTTTCGAGATTGGGCCTGTCACCCTTCTGATAGGTATCTATCGCGGTTCTCATACCCACAAGGTGATCGCAGGATGTTCCGCAGCACCCACCAACGATGGTTGCGCCTGCATCAAGTGCAAGATGCGTATAGTCGTGCATCAGTTCTGGTGTGCCCGTGTATTCTACTTCATCACCCTTGATTTGCGGAATACCGCAATTGGCTTTCGCCACAATCAATGCGTCAGGGTTGGCGGCGGTCATGTCCAACACAGATGAGAGTAAATCAGATGCTCCGACGCCACAATTTGCGCCTACGGCGACTGGCTTCTCGCCTTCTTCAAACACCGTCATTATATCCTTTGGAAGAAGCCCCATCATGGTTCGTCCAGCGGTGTCAAAGGATGCAGTCACCACATAGGGCATTCCCACAACATTGGCCGCTTCTGCGGCTGCCTTCATTTCGTCCGGGGAGGACATGGTCTCAATCCACAAGACATCCACACCGCCATCCTTGAGGCCTTCCATTTGTTCCTTGAAGGCTTCGACACAACCTTCATAGGTTAGTTCACCCAGGGGGAAGAGCAACTCGCCTGTGGGTCCGACGGAGCCTGCCACTATAACCTCACGGTCAACCTCTGCAGCTACGTCTCGGGCAACCATAGCAGCATGCTTGTTGAGTTCATGTACGCGATCCTGTGCATCATGCAGTTTCAGGCGGTGACGGGTTCCACCAAACGAGTTGGTCAAGATGATGTCTGATCCGGCTTCAACAAACCCCCGATGAAGCTGCCGGATATTGTCTGGAGCATCCACGTTCCAAAGTTCTGGTGCAGCACCGGCTTCCAAACCCATTCCAAACAGGGTTGTTCCTGTTGCCCCATCTGCAAGCAATGGTCCTTTTTTTTCGATCAGTTCAAGTAGGGGATTGGACATCGCTGGAATCCTGTATTTCGCGCATATGTCCATATAAACATTTCTTTATATTGTGTAAAGCGACATGACGTTTCAGCTTTGAATAAAAATACCGTTGTTAAGGCTCAGGTAACCGAATTCTAACGGGCTGTTTACCCATTCTGACTATTTTGATCCTCGACGGCTTTGGATCGTCGCGTTTCCGGATCAGGTATTGCGTACCGGGGATGATCCAAATTCGTGAGTACTGCGTAAGAGGGTTGGTCTGTTCGACCAACCCCTTTTTATTGCCTCGTGCACGCTTTCTTCCCTTGCATCTTTTCCCAAAAAAGCATTAATGGCCTTGGGCTGGCTTGAACATATCGCAATATGCGGGGGTAATATGTATTCAGCCTTTAAAAGCTTGCTGGAAAAGCTTGAGGAGAGTGGATCTGATGCGATTAATTTTCGCAAAGAAGATCCCAAAATCGTTCTCGGGGTACTGTTTCTGGTCGTCATCAAGGCAGATGGCAAAACAAGACCGGAAGAGCTGCATGTCTATCAGCATCTACTTGATGACTATCTTGGCGTTCGCGAAGATGAAATGCATTTGTTTGAGGCCGAGGTTTCAAAGCGCATGCGATCCATTCCGAATTTGGAGGAACTGACCGACAGTCTGAAGGATTTGCCGCAAGCTCAAAAGGAAGATGTTCTGAACTACATGCGCAAGATCTCAATTTCTGACAAAGAATTCCATGAGGCGGAACTTACGAT
>JASJDO010000088.1 GCA_030065115.1 Rhizobiaceae bacterium
ACTGCGTGCGGAGCAGGTTGATGTAGCGGGCTTTGTAAATCTTGCCAACCAGCTCTAGCCCATCTGTTAGAGCCTTTACCGACTATCCCGACAAAACTCCAAATATTCATTAGTTCTTATTTAAGCGGCAGTGGTCTAATTCATTTGACTGTGCAAGTCCTTAGGGCTTAGGTTCCGCACAACACCAATGGAGCAACACAATGCATCGTACTACTCTTGCAGCGGTTCTAGGCACACTTATGGTTCTGGGACTATCCGGCAATAACAGCTACGCAAAAGATGCATTTCCCGGTTGCACATCGGAAAAAGTACTCAATAAGCTTGTGAAGCGATTCAACAAAACTGAGAAGATTTACTGGTCAGATCGCGGCCTGATTTTGTCGAATGTTTTCAATCCTCACCAGCATTCTGAAAATCCATTTCCGGATTCACCCATCAATCGCCGATATTGTCATGGTGACGCGGTATTTGAGAACGGCAAAAAACGCCGTGTCCACTACCTGATCGAAGAGGGTGCTGGCTTTGCCGGATTTGGTTGGAATGTCGAATACTGCATCCATGGATTGGATCCTTGGAAATATTACGATGGCAGATGCCGGGTGTTAAGCCGCTAGCGCTACCGCGCCCTATCGAGCTTTTGTATCCTGATACGCAGAAAAGCTCAGTTTGTTTGAATAGCCATATGTGGCGATAGGTCGTTTTACTGTCGCTTTTGCCAAATCCCTGATTGCTTCTTCGCGTGCTGGTACGAACTTGCTTTGAGCCTTTGTCACCCGTCTTTCAATTTTCGTTGCACTTGGTGCGGAATAATGATCGCTCTTGGTGATTGTTTCATCAGACAAATGCAGTTTCGCCTCAATTACCGATTTCGGCATCAAACGCGGCAATGCAGCAATCGCGTCGACTTCATCCAAAGCCGCGACTTCGAAACCAAGCGCGGATGCAATTCTTGTGCGCGGGGACGGCACAGCAATGCTGGAAACTGCAATCTTCTTTCCGCTGTGATCTTCAATTTCCAGTTTCATTTTGAACCTAGTGACGGGTTCCTTTTTAGCCACTGACACAATTGAAGCAGTCACTTCGCCCTGATCTGCGGAAACCATTTTGAGGTTCGGGTTTTTCATTTTAGGCTCGTCACGCAAAGGAACTAGGCCACCAAAAGGCCAAGCCTTTTCAAGTTCCTTGAATTTCATACTTGCCACATTAACATCAATATCCGGTTTAGTGCCCTTTACCCGATACAAACAGCGGCGTTTGTTGCAATTTGGATGAGCAGAAAATTGCCAAATCGCGTAGCTTTCCCAATGCCCCATGGGGAACGCTCCTGGAATGCTGCTACGATAGCGCGCATACCAAAGCGGCAGCCTGGAAAGCACAGGTAGTTCCGCACGTCGCGCGGCAATGCGCTTGGCTGTATCATGATTTGTATAGAGGATGGGATATCGCCCGGTGCGAAACTTTATGTGTTTCACAAAAGTTTCTGCGTCACGAAGTGAAATCCATTTTTCGGGGTCATCATGCTCAATATCAAGCGCGAGCAGGTCATCTGCCTCCGGCTCGGTGAAATCTACAAAATGGTTTGCCTGATCAATCGGATTTCCAGGACGGCCAAGGTGATAGGCTCCCCATTTCAAGCCCAATCCTTTCGCAACCATCTTCCGGGTTTTATACAGCTCTTTCTTAAGCCAGTAATTCTGGAAGGTTTTCTTGCAAAGTGTCTGTTCGGTGGCGTTTGGTTTACGGCATCCCCATCGAGGTGGCAGTCCATCGCTTGCCTTGCCAATGAAGCCGAATATCTGCTTGTTTTTAACAACCTGCTGCCAATCAATCGGATTCTTCTCATATGCATCAAGAATAATCGGAACGGACTTATCCCGCCACGGAGCAGAAAACTCGCCCGCCAGAGCATATGCTGACACAATTGGAGCAAGCCCGACAGCAATCAAAAGCATACTCAACAGGCGAACCATTTGCCGAAAACCCAAGAAAACCATCAAAATTGCCTCAACACGCTACGCTACCCGAACCCCATAGAGGTTAGTTTACCAAAGGTAAAGACAAATGCTTAATCAGTCGTAAATCTGATTGAGCACCTCGCAAGACCTTCGGGATCACACAAAATGCCAGTTCCCAAGCCTTGTTGAGACAGTGAACACTCAAAATTGAGGCCTAAATTTGGCTTTGGAGTTGATGCGGCTCCTTAAAACTTGAGACCAACGCCGACATTCACATTATGGGATTCAAGTTCAACATCTGTGTTCCCGGCACCACCGAGAGCAAATGCTTCATCAGAATAGCGGTCATAATCATATTCAATGCGCGCGGTCACATCCTCGAAAATCTCGAACTCGAGACCAGCACCGATGTCGAAACCGGTCAGTGTGTTCTGGTCGCTCCCGGTGATTGTTCTGGCCTCAGCACCGGTGACGGCCAGACCCGCAAAACTGTAAAGAAGCGAATTCTCAAACGCATAGCCTAATCTGGCACGCAGGGAAGCATCCCATTCCTGATCAACACTCACACCTCCGGTTTGGGCATTCGCATCGACATAGGCGCCCTGCGCCTCGAAGCCGGTAACAACCCTGTTGTCAAATTGCCAATTGTAACCCGTATAGCCGCCAATCTTGACCCCATCATCGTCACCTTCTGCGTTAGGAACAGCTTCGGCCTGCAGCCATGTGTACCCGCCGTAAATACCAACATAAAATCCTCCCCATTCAGAAGTGTCGATTGCCTCTGCAACAGGAGCTTGTGGGATTAACGGCTCATCCCTAGGTAAATCTGCTGCAAACGCAGCGTGCGTTAAAACAATAACCGAGAGAACAATCGTTGAGGCAAATTTCTGCATGGGGTTTTTGAACATCGGATTTCCTGTTTCTTTATGTTCACCCCCCGACGAATCCGAAACTGCCCTTTCAATACGGCAAGCAAAAATTCCTGAAATGGAAATTTCTGGGCATTACGATGGCAATTTAGGATAGCAGTCACTTTTTGAGACTATTTGCAGCAAATTTCTCCATTTTACCCCTTATAAAATAGCGACAGAATCCCCATATCTCGCCGAACGGCAACGGGTGGTTTGTTCAGATACTATGGTGGATATTCTTCTTCTCGTACTGGGACTTATCGTTCTGGTCCTTGGTGGCGATGTACTGGTTCGTGGCGCAGTCGCAATCGCAGAGAAGTTGTCCATTCCACCATTAATAATCGGACTGACCATTGTTTCACTCGGCACATCTGCACCAGAATTGTTCATATCGGTTCAAGCGGCGCTGTCCGGATCGGGCGGCTTGGCCATCGGTAATGTAGTCGGTTCCAACATCGCGAACGTTCTCCTTGTGCTCGGCTTTCCAGCTCTCATCAAAGCCAGTTTGTGCGAAGAAGACGGCATCGGCCGAAACATACTGGTTATGATTGGCATAACCCTTGTGTTCATGGGAATGCTTGCCAAAGGCAGCCTCGGATTCATTGACGGAATAATACTGCTTGCGCTTCTGGTGCTTTTCCTTTGGGATCAATACCGCGCTACAAAAAAGCTATCTCCGGACAAGGTTCATGATTACCATGAGGATGTTCCGCCACTTCCCTCCAACAATCTGGTGTCAATTGGGCTGTTGGTAGCTGGCGCAGTACTATTACCGCTTGGAGCATGGCTTACCGTAACCGCAGCCCACAATATCGCCCTGGAACTGGGTGTTCCTGATGAAATCATCGGCCTGACTGTGGTTGCCATAGGCACATCACTTCCGGAACTGGCAGCCTCACTAATGGCAGTGATACGAGGCAATTCCAATGTAGCGATAGGCAATGTGGTTGGCTCCAACATTTTCAACATTGCTGCGATCATGGGTATCACAACAGTGATCGCCCCCGTTCCCGTTGGTGGCCATATCATTTCCATCGATATGTGGGTAATGCTTGCGGTCTCGCTGCTGCTCGCTTGGCTGGCTTACTATAAAAAACGGATCAGTCGCCGCAGCGGGGTTATCATGAGCTTGGCCTACATTATATATCTGGGTGCTGCATTTTTGAAATAGAGAGACGCAATGAAGACCGCACTTATTACCGGGGCCGCAAAACGCATAGGAGCATCTATCGCAACGGATCTGGCCAAGGACGGTTTTAATGTTGCGATCCAGTATGCTTCCTCTGAAGATGACGCACAAACCCTGGCATCAGAACTGCGAGACTTCGGTGTGGATGCGGTGGCTTTTGAGGCAAATCTGCTGGTTGCAGATGAATGTCAGTCCCTATTCCGTCAAGCCCGCGAGGCACTGGGACCAATCAACCTTCTCGTCAATAACGCGTCGATTTTTGTGGACGACACTGTAACAGAATTCGATGAAGAACTCTGGGACGCGCATTTTAATATCCACCTGAAAGCGCCTTCCATCCTTTCCGGCGAAATGGCCAAACAGGCAGACATTCAGGACGGATTGATCATCAACATGGTTGATCAACGTGTGCAGCGCCTGAACCCGAATTTTCATTCCTACACACTTTCAAAATCTGCGCTTTGGACTGCAACACGGACGCTTGCTCAGGCACTAGCTCCGCGCATTCGGGTCAATGCAATCGGCCCGGGACCAACCCTGCAGAATGCCCGACAGGAACCGGAAGATTTTGCGCGCCAGATCGATGGTTTGATCTTAAAACGTGGCCCAGAGCTGAAGGAATTCAGTGACACGATCTGCCACTTGTTTGAAAGCAAATCCATCACCGGCCAATTGTTCGCGCTTGACGGCGGTCAACATCTTGCCTGGGAGACCCCCGATATTGTGGGCATACCGGAGTAAGGCTGGGATTCTTATTCGGTTTCCTGCATTCTGTAGTCATGAGCGAGCCTCCAGTCAAAAAACTCTCACTAACCGCCACAACCGGTGAAGCAGCCGAGATCGTCTGGGAAGAGTCTGGCAACCAGCTTGAGGGTAAAGTGGGCGTGGAAGTGATCGCCAACTGCGTCAAACGGCTTCCAAATTCACCGGGCGTCTATCGCATGTTCAGCACCAGCGGTGATGTTCTTTATGTCGGCAAGGCAAAATCACTCAAGAAACGAGTGGCGTCATATGCCAAGATGGGTGGGCATACCAACCGCATTGCACGAATGATCCGCGAGACTGCGAATATGGAATTCGTGACCACGCATACCGAGATGGAAGCGCTGCTTTTAGAAGCCAATCTCATCAAAAGGTTGCGTCCAAAGTTCAACGTACTGCTCCGTGACGACAAAAGCTTTCCATACATAGTCATATCTGATGATCACCCTTCTCCGGGGATTTTCAAGCATCGCGGTGCGCGCAGCAAAAAGCGGAGCTATTTCGGCCCGTTTGCATCAGCGGGGTCGGTGAACCGCACGCTGAACGCAATGCAGCGCGCTTTTCTTGTGAGAACCTGTACCGATTCCGTGTTTGAAAGCCGAACACGGCCATGCCTGCTACACCAGATCAAGCGATGTGCTGGTCCCTGTACTGGCGAAGTGAGCGAAGAGGAATATGGAAAGCTTGTGAAAGACGCCAAGAATTTTCTGCTTGGCAAGAGCTCCCAGATGCAGGCCTCACTCTCGAAGCAAATGCAGGAAGCCTCGGAAGAACTGGACTTCGAACGCGCTGCGATTTACCGTGACAGGCTGTCGGCACTTTCTCATGTTCAAAGCCATCAGGGGATCAATCCGCGCTCTGTTTCTGAAGCCGATGTCTTTGCAGTTCGGCAGCATGGTGGTTTGACATGCATTCAGGTGTTCTTTTTCCGCACTGGCCAAAACTGGGGCAATCGTGCATATTTTCCGAGGGCGGATAAAGCGATTGATGCCAGTGAAGTGCTTGGAGCCTTTCTGGGTCAATTCTATGATGACAGGCCCTGCCCGCGGCAAATTCTGGTATCTGAAGACACAGGTGAGCTTGATCTCCTTAGTGACGCATTCACCTTGCGCGCTGGCTACAAGGTTGAGGTGCTGAAACCCCAACGTGGGGAAAAACGCGAACTTGTAGAGCATGTCGCCAAGAATGCTCAGGAAGCCGTAGAACGCAAGCTCGCCGAGACCTCAACACAGGCCAAATTGATGCGCGGCGTGGCAGAAGCCTTTTGCCTTGAAAAAACTCCGAACCGGATTGAGGTGTATGACAATTCGCACATTATGGGCACCAATGCAGTTGGCGGCATGATAGTCTCGGGTCCTGAAGGGTTTGCCAAAAACCACTACCGGAAGTTCAACATCAAATCCGAAGACCTGACACCGGGCGACGACTACGGCATGATGCGTGAGGTCATGACACGGCGTTTTTCGCGGCTGGTAAAGGAGCATGGCCTTCCCGAAGATCAAGAAGTTGGTGATGGTGAGATTGGGGTTTGGCCAGATCTGCTGCTGATCGATGGGGGCCTTGGGCAATTAAACGCAGTTTATGAAACCCTGAAAGAGTTAGGGCTTGAGGACAAAGTCACCATGGTGGGCATCGCCAAAGGTCCTGATCGTGATGCGGGCCGGGAGAAGTTTTTCATCAAGGGGCAGCAGTCTTTCATGTTACCTGAGCGCGACCCGGTTCTTTACTTTGTACAGCGACTGCGTGACGAAGCGCACCGATTTGCGATTGGATCACATCGGGCAAGACGCAAGAAGGAAATGGTGAAAAATCCGCTGGATGAGATTGCCGGTATTGGGCCAGGCCGAAAACGCGCCTTGCTACATCATTTCGGGTCGGCCAAGTCCGTTTCACGTGCAGCATTATCTGATCTCAAAGCGGTCGAAGGCATTTCTGAACAAATGGCACAGGCAATCTATGATCATTTCCGTTGACACTTTGTAATGTTTAATGAAATTGGTACTTTGAAAACGAATTGGACCCACTATTTCATTTCCATGACAGAAATCAGAAAAGACAAACCTGCACTTGTTTACAGCATTCCCAATCTGCTGACGTACGCGCGAATCTTGGCAGTTCCCATGGTGGCTGTGTGTTTCTACCTAGAAGGAAAGTTACAGTCCTCCGACTTTGCCCGTTGGTCCGCGCTGATCATCTTTGTGATTGCGAGTTTGACGGATTTTCTGGATGGATATCTTGCCCGTATCTGGCAACAGACCTCTAACATTGGCCGTATGCTCGACCCTATCGCCGACAAATTGCTGGTGGCAACTTGCCTCCTGCTTTTGGCGGCAGACACAGACAAAACCATCGCAGGATGGTCTCTTTGGGCAGCAATTATTATTCTTTGCCGTGAAATTCTGGTGTCTGGTTTGAGGGAATATCTCGCTGAACTCAAGGTAAGCGTGCCTGTAACATGGATCGCCAAATGGAAAACCACGATTCAGATGATTGCAATCGCATTCCTTTTGGCAGGTTCCGCTGGTGACAAGGTGTTTGAGTACACGACCCAAACCGGGCTGATCTTGCTGTGGGCAGCGGCTTTGATTACGCTCTACACTGGATATGATTATTTCCGCGCCGGATTGAAGCATATTATCGAGTAGGAGCCGACTAAGCATGAAACTGGTATATTTTGCGTGGTTGCGGGAACGCCTCGGTGTCAACGAAGAAATGGTTGACCTTCCAGATGATGTGCAAACAATCGCCGATCTTTTTGGTTGGTTGAAGCAACGGGAAGAACCCTATGCAGATGTGTTTGAGGCATCTGACATCATTCAGGTTGCAATCGGAAAACAACATGTACTTGACCGATCAACCAACATTGCAGGAGCAGACGAGATCGCCCTGTTTCCTCCCATGACCGGCGGATAATCATGCCCGAACCTCGCGTTCTGATACAGGAAGAGGATTTCGACATTGCCGCCGAAACAAAGCTGCTAACCGGTGAGAACAAAAATATCGGTGCGGTAGTGACGTTTACCGGCCTTTGTCGGGATGAGGATAATCGCCTGTCAGCACTGGAGCTAGAGCATTATCCGGGAATGGCTGAGGGTGAAATTACACGAATTGCGCAGGAAGCAATTACCCGGTTTGACCTGAACGGCATCACCGCTGTTCACCGCTATGGAAAGATCAATCCGGGTGAAAATATTGTACTTGTTGTCGCGGCTGCCCGACATCGGCAAGCCGCGTTTGATGGCGCGAATTTTCTGATGGATTTTCTGAAGACCCGCGCCCCGTTCTGGAAGAAAGAGCATCCTAGAGATGGCAGCACAGGTGATTGGGTTTCTGCCAAAGATGCTGATGATGATGCTCTTTCAAAATGGCTTTCAGAATAGCCTCAAATCACGCAGCCAACTGCAAATCTGCATGGATCATGGTCCCACAGTCTGAACAATGAGATGTCCTTTGCGCAAGGTTTAACGCTGACGGATCAATGTTGGGTTGTAGTCCAAATTCGCGCAGTTCCCCGGCCATTTCAGCATGTTTGGCAGCGCATCCGTGTGGCACGGCAACGAAGTCCCGGGATGCCGCAAACGCACTTTGTGGCTGTTGGGATATGGCTACGCCTCCGAGCCCTAGCACAGTTCCCATGGCTACAGAATTTGTCAAAAATTCACGACGGGTTGAATGTTTAAGCATTGGGAAAATTCCTCCTGTTTCCGTCCTTACGTAGGAACGCAACAGCCGAACCCCAAGAAGTTTTGATTAAACAGTCGTTTACACCCAGGTGCTGAGACTATGATTCATTGCGTCCAAGCAGAAATTGTTCGTAATCAAACAGTCCTGGACTACGCTCCCGGCGCAGTCTTTCGGCAGTCAGAATAGACTGCACTTCCGAAAACGCCCGATCAAGGTCGTCGTTAATCACGACGTAGTCGTATTCCTTCCAATGCGGAATCTCTTCGATCGCATTGTTGAGACGCTTCTGGATAACTTCCTGAGCGTCCTCGGCCCGCCTAACCAAACGCGATTGCAACTCCTCCATTGACGGAGGAAGAAGGAATACAGAGACAACGTCAAACCGTGCCTTCTCCATCAGTTGCTGACCGCCTTGATAATCAATGTCAAACAGGACATCGCGGCCTTCACCCATAGCCTGATCCACAGCTTCACGCGGAGTGCCGTAGTAATTGCCATGCACTTCTGCCCATTCGAGCAACGCATCATCATCCCGCAAGCGATTGAATTCGCGTTCCGTCACAAAATGATAATGTGTGCCATCTATCTCGCTACCGCGCCTTGCGCGAGTGGTCACCGAGACAGAAAGCTCCAGGTTGCGATTGCCTGCGAGCAGATTTCTGGAAATCGTCGACTTGCCAGTTCCTGACGGTGAGGAAAGGACCAGCATGACACCGCGACGCTTGATTGATTGGGGATCCATGATGGAATCACTCCATATTCTGAATTTGCTCGCGAAATTGGTCTATTACGATCTTCATGTCCAGCCCCAGGGTTGTAACGCCTGCATCGTTTGACTTTGAACAGATCGTGTTACACTCCCGATTAAACTCCTGCGCGAGGAAGTCCATTTTGCGTCCTATGGGACCATTTCCCGCGAGCATCTCTCTGGCGGATGCTACATGCACGGCCAGTCGGTCAATCTCTTCCTGCAAATCTGCCTTGGCTGCCATTAATACGGCTTCCTGATGAAGGCGTTGCTCGTCCAATCCGTTGTTGGCATCGATCAACTGCTGCACCTGCACGGACAATTTTGCACGAATGCTAGTCTCACTGCGAGCATCATTCTTGTCGATCTTTTCCCGGATTTTCTCAATCTGATCGACCTGTTGTGAAAGAACAGCAGCTATTGCTGATCCTTCTTTTCTTCTGACGGCAACCAGTTCATCAAGTGTCCGGCCAAAGCTTTCAAGAAGCTCATGATTTCGACGCGCTCGATCTTCGTCAGACAATTCTGCTTCTTCAACTTCAACAACACCGCGCATCGACATCAATTCTGCAATCGAAGGCATGTCGCCGCCAAACTTTTCCTTAAGCGTTGTTGCCGCCTGCCAAAGATCATCCGCAAGCGCTTCATTTACGACCGGTTTTTCCGATTCACTGGATTTCTGGAACTGAAGAGATATCTGCAGGTTGCCGCGTTTGAGTGACTTGGACACCAGTTTGCGGACTTCGTTGTCAAGGTCTTCTAGTCCATTGGGTAGGCGCAGGCGCATATCCAACCCCTTGCCATTCACAGACCTTAATTCCCAAGTCCAGTTGCCGAAATACGAACTGTCGTCCTCCCTGGCAAAGCCAGTCATGCTTTGTAGTGACATGCGTTTCCCCAGCTGTGTATACTCAGCCTAGTCTTGTTCTGCGGCTTTTGCTTCAGCATCCTTTTTCTGCTGGGCTTCAATTGCCCGCCACCGCGCCACGTTCTGATTATGCTCATCCAACGTCTTGGCAAATGAATGTCCGCCTGTGCCATTAGCAACAAAAAAGAGATCATCCGTACGTGATGGATTGGCCACAGCCTCGAGTGCTGCGCGCCCCGGATTGGCAATCGGTCCAGGCGGCAATGCCGGAATTGTATAGGTGTTGTAGGGTGTAGCTGTCTCAATGTCCGACTTGTAAATGGGGCGATCCTTCGGTTTCCCTTCACCACCAAAAATACCGTAGATGATTGTCGGGTCTGATTGCAGCTTCATTCCCCGACGCAGACGGTTGATAAACACCGAGGCAACGCGCGGACGCTCGTCCGCCCTTCCGGTTTCTTTTTCAACAATAGATGCCAGAATGGCCAACTCTTCCTTGGTCGAGATTGGCAGATCATCAATCCGGCGGTTCCATACCTCATCCAGGAACTTTTCCTGTGCCCGCTTCATGCGGTCAACCATCTCAACCCGCGTTGTACCACGCTGAAACGGATAGGTATCCGGCATGAGTGCACCTTCTGCAGGAAGTTCTTCCGGCATTTCACCTTCCAGAATTTCATTGTTACGCAACCGTTCGAAGATCTGATAAACCGTAAGGCCTTCGGGAACCGATACTTTGTGCAAAATGCCTTTGCCCGAGCGCAGAGTTTCCATCACATCAAACATGCTTGTGCGGGCGTTGAACAAATATTCCCCCGCTTTTAATGACCCTTGCGCCTGATATGCCCTGACCCAGGCTTTGAAGATCAGACCATTGTCGATCACGCCGTTATTGACCAGTTTTGAGGTAATACGGTCAACCGAAGAACCTTCTTCGATCACCAATGTCGTGGAAGCTCTGAGTGGGCCCGGCTTTTCAAACCAATATTTACCCACATAAGCTGCAATACAAAGCGCAATGGTTGCCAGCACGACGCATGTCATCATGAAATTCAGAACAACGATCATGTTGCCCTTGGCACCCTTGCTGCGCTTGGGCGGAGGCGGAACTTCACGCGGCTTCAGAATATCTGATGGCGATTTCATGTTTCCATTTCCGCCATGAGGGCCGGGGCCAGTATTGGTGTTCATGCCAGTCTCATCATGCCTGTTTTTGAATTATCTTCGGCCTAATGACCGTATCATTATGGCGTTTTTCCGTACGACCAGCCTTACCATCAGCCGCTACCCGATATCAAGTTACCAACAGGGAAGCCGCCCTCCCAAGGTCTTGAAATCAAACCTGTTTGAAGATCAGAGAGGCATTTGTCCCGCCAAACCCGAAGGAGTTTGACAATGCTATGTTGATCTCGCGTTCCCGCGCCTTTAGCGGAACAAGGTCGATCGGTGTTTCGCGCTCGGGATTGTTCAGATTGAGTGTAGGCGGTGCAATATTGTCCCGGATTGCCAGTAACGAGAAGATCGCTTCGACAGCACCAGCAGCACCGAGCAGATGACCAATCGCAGACTTTGTTGATGACATGGATGCCTTGCCCGCAGCGTCTCCAAGCAAACGCTCTGCTGCGCCCAGTTCTATAGTGTCAGCCATGGTCGAAGTACCGTGCGCATTGATGTAGTCAATGTCAGACGCTTCAAGGCCCGCATTGCGCAGCGCAGCGCTCATGCAGCGGAAAGCGCCATCACCATCTTCTGCAGGAGCGGTGATATGGAACGCATCGCCCGACAGCCCATAACCGGCTACTTCGGCATATATTTTAGCACCACGCGCCTTTGCGTGTTCGTATTCCTCAAGCACGACAGTGCCAGCGCCCTCTCCCATTACAAAACCATCGCGGTCTTTGTCATAAGGGCGGGACGCGGACTTGGGATCATCATTATAGCTCGTGGAAAGCGCCTTACAGGCAGCAAATCCAGCCATCGATATCCGGCAAACCGGCGACTCTGCGCCACCAGCAACCATGACATCGGCATCACCCAGCATAATCAGGCGCGCGGCATCACCAATGGCATGCGCACCTGTTGAACAAGCAGTCACGACCGAATGGTTGGGGCCCTTAAGGCCGTGCCGGATGGAAACCTGACCGGAAGCAAGATTGATCAGGCGTCCCGGAATAAAGAACGGCGATACCCTACGTGGACCTCGCTCTGCCAAAAGAAGTGATGTTTGTTCAATTCCTTGCAAACCGCCAATACCGGAGCCAATCAAAACGCCTGTGCGGAACCGGTCTTCATCTTCTGTCGGATGCCAATCTGCATCATTGAGTGCCATCTCTGAAGCAGCCATCGAGTAGACAATGAATGGATCAACTTTTCTCTGTTCCTTCGGCTCCATCCAGTCATCGGGGTTGTATGTTCCGTTTGAACCATCACCCTGGGGGATTTGGCACGCGATCTGTGCTGCGATGTCGGAGACTTCAAAATTATCAATTTTTTCTGCAGCGTTTTTGCCTGCAAGGATATTTTTCCAGGTTTCCTCTGCACCACATCCAAGTGGCGTAACCATTCCAATACCCGTAACGACTACACGTCTCATTACCTGCATCCCCATTAAAAGCTCACCCTGATGTACAGGAATCGCCTCAAAATTTCAAAAAAGTAGCTGTGAATTGTTAACAGCCAAAACCCAGCTCCAGATACACTAAAGGCGGCTCTCGGCCGCCTTTCATGCAATATATTCAGTTCGTTACGCTTTAGCGCTCTCTACAAACTTGATGGCATCGCCAACAGTCTGGATTGTCTCAGCAGCATCGTCTGGAATTTCTACGTCAAATTCTTCTTCAAACGCCATAACAAGCTCAACGTTGTCCAATGAGTCAGCACCGAGGTCGTCGATAAAGCTCGCACCTTCGGATACTTTTTCAGCTTCTACGTCCAGATGCTCAACAACGATTTTCTTGATGCGTTCTGCAATGTCACTCATAATCAGCCTCGACTGGTTGGACCGGTTTTCTGGGTCGGTTTTCGGTTAAAAATTGACGATAGATAGACGATCCACGTCATGGTTAGCGGTCGGTTATCACACTTTTTTCGAAACTTCTAGGGTGATTTCAAACAAAGTGTCGGAAGTGCAAAACCCGACCAAATTCATTAAATCATGGCCATCCCGCCATTCACATGGAGTGTTTGACCGGTGACATACCCACCTTCATCACTGGCCAGATACAAAGCGGCATTTGCGATGTCATCCCCTGCCCCCATTTTCTTCATGGGAATAGCTGACATTATCGCATCTTTTTGCTTGTCATTCAGTTTGTCGGTCATGGCTGAAGCAATAAAGCCAGGCGCGATACAATTCACAGTCACGCCGCGTGATGCAATTTCTTGCGCAAGAGATTTGGTAAACCCAATCATTCCGGCCTTGGAGGCACAATAGTTTGCCTGGCCCGGGTTTCCGGTTACACCAACGATAGAGGTGATGTTGATGATGCGTCGCAAGGGCGGCCGGATCATCAACATCACCTCTATCGTTGGTGTAACCGGAAACCCGGGCCA
>JASJDO010000089.1 GCA_030065115.1 Rhizobiaceae bacterium
AACCCGTAAATCTATGGAAAGATGAACCGGCTCAAGATCGTTTTTGCTCGCAAGTCCAAGCTCCTGCAACTGGCGAAGACCGCGGTCATCGATGTATTTTTCAAGCCCCGCAATCCCGACATTGTCAATATTCACGTGTCCAACAATATGCGATGCTGTTTCACCCTTCGGATAGAAGCGCCGTGTCTCCGTTCTGAATCCAATACCGGGTATGCCTAACGCGAGAATTGCATTTTCTGTGGCCGGTGTCAGTTCGCGTTTCAACCAGACAAATCCTGCGTTGCTTGTCAGGCGTTTGTGCACCGTTGGCACTTCCAAACCCGGCAATACCGTCAGGAGCTTTTCAATCGCTTCATCGGCATCGACAATGCGTCGAGGTTCAGCAAACAGGGACGATGTTACAATATCGGTTGCCAGCATTTCACCATTGCGGTCACGAATATCTGGCCGTTTGGCAGTAATCGAAATATCCGGCTTGCTGATATAAAGGTTCTGATCAGGTTCGACAAAGGCAAGAAAACCAAGCCGCAACATAATAAGACAATAGGCGAATGAAATAATGCAAACCGAAAGGAATACACGAGATTGCGCCTGATTGACTGCAACCTTGCCTGTTCCTTCGAGGGAAAGCCGTGATGCGTCTTTGTTGGAAGAGGTAATCATGTCATCGAACCTCATCCTGGGATGTACCCGAAATGCTACCTGTCGTGACCGAACTATCCGTGTTGGCATAATCCGGATCGGCAGGATCAGCAAATGGATCAAACTCTTGCTTCAATGGGGGCAGCGAATTTGTATTTGCAAGCTGAGCGGGTGTCGTAGGCTGCAACCCGAGCTGCTCGCCATACCGTTTCACCAAAATCTCAAGGCGCGCCGGGCTCGTCAGCAAGCCCCAATCCGATTGCAGAAGATCGATTTCAATCTCCTCTGCCTCAATATCTCTTTCAAGCTTGGCAACACGGTCGAGCGCAACCTCTGAATCATGCTTCACCTTGAACGTCCAGATCACCACGCTTACCAGCAGGGCAATCATGAACAAATCCAACACTCTCAAGACTGGAGAAAGCTTCATGTCACGCCTCCACCAGTGGAAAACCCCGATAGCGGCACGAGGTTGGGAAGCCCGAAAATAGAATGGTCAGCCGGCAAAGCATCCGCAGAGGTTCGCTCAGCCCAACGCAATTTTGCAGAACGTGCGCGCGGGTTCACTTCCGCCTCTCCTTTTGCAGCTTTGATAAGGTTTTTCCCGGGAGCCTGAAATGTTGCATGTTTATGGTTTACAGCTGGTAAATGCCGCGACCCCTGCTCCATGCCAAAACGGTCTTTGAAGAAGAGTTTGACCAAACGGTCTTCCAGGGAGTGAAAGGTGACAACCACCAAGCGACCACCGGCTTTCAGAACACGCTCAGCAGCAAATAGTGCATTTGCAAGTTGCTGAAGCTCCTGATTGACAAACACCCTCAAAGCCTGGAACGTACGGGTTGCCGGATGGATCCGGTCTTTCGCTTTTCTTGGCAACACCTTTTCAATCACCGATACCAATTGCCGTGTGGTCGAAAACGGATCTGCATCGCGCGCGTTAACAATGGCCCGCGAGACAACAGACGCCTTCTTTTCTTCACCAAGAATTCCAATAATGCGTGTGAGATCACTTTGAGCAGCACCATTCACGATATCTGCCGCACTCACACCATCCCGCGCCATGCGCATATCCAACGGGCCATCCTGCTGAAACGAGAAGCCGCGCTCCGCTTCATCCAGTTGCATTGAAGAAACACCGATATCAAGAACAACACCATCGACCTGACCGTGCCCGGCACTGGCTGCAATACTATCGAGGTCAGAAAACTCGCCATGCACCAAATCAAGGCGACCATCGGATGACGCAACCATTGCCGCACCATCACGTATGGCATTGGGGTCACGGTCTATCGCGACCACATTCGCACCTTTCTCAAGAATGGCAGAAGTATAACCACCAGCCCCGAAAGTTCCGTCGATCATGACTTTGCCGGAAGCAGGCTCAAGAACCTGAAGGACCTCGTTGAGCATGACAGGAATATGAGGGGATGGTCCGCCAACGATATTAAAATCATCGCTCCCCCTCATCATGTCACGCTCCCCCTTCACCTTTGGTGCCGCCCCCGGCATCCGCCATTTTTGCTCGTCGCATTGCTGCGACTTTCCCCCTTGCCTCCTCGCGGTAGGCAAGAAACCGTTCCGGTTCCCAGATCTGGAAAAAATGCCCCCGCCCCACGAAAGCAGCCCTGTCTGTAATTCCGGTTTGTTCACGAATGGCTTCTGAAAGGGAAATCCGCCCCTCACCATCCATTTTCAACTCACTGGAATCCCCATGCAACACAAAGGAATACAACTCATACTCGGCTGAGAACGGGTCCAGCTTTTCAAGATAGGCTTCACCGCGCTCAATCAACTCTGGCCCGCCAGCATCAACACTTGGCTGATCGACAGACATCAGGGTGTAAAGTCTGGAGACATTTCCAAGAACCGGACGAAATGGTGCAGGTATCGAAACCCTTCCCTTTCTATCCACCTTGTTGATCGTGTTCGACAGGAACCGATCCATCACCACCTACTCTTCCCTCAAGCCCTCCTAAGAAGCCTTGCACCCGTTACGCTAAACCATAATTTGGGATATCATGGGTTTTTTTGGGCGTCAATGGGATTAACAGGAAATTAATGGGTTTGATCCGGATTTGGCCAAAAAAGAAGAATCCGATCCTTTTCGGACCAGGTTCTCCAGTTTGGATTATCTCAAGTTGAAGGAACATGAGTCAGATTGACTCAGGTCGAGGCGTTTATTTCAGGGGAGGTTAAGTTTTTCCCGGCATACTGGTCAGTGTGTGACGAGTGTGGAAACCAACATAATGATAACGTTCATCGTTCTGACGAAAATCTCAGCAATCCGCGCAAAGGTGAACGAGACATTCGGTCAGATGTCGCTTGCGATGATGACCATCCCCCTGTACCGCCACCAGCCGGTCGCCGATCTCAATCATATGCTTCTTGAGCAGCCACAACATAAAGGCAATTCATTCTGGAAAGGATTTGTAATATGCACCTCCTCAAAGAAGAGGTAGATATCAATTATCAATATGCTGAGCCGATTGGCCAATATTATCTGCCAGAGCAGCCTCGATTCAAGTTTGATATGGAAGAAAAAATACTGATCTCTTTGGATCCAAATATAGAAATATTGGATCAAGATTATCACGGTAAACCTGGTGAACATTTTCGAGTAGTTGTTTTAAGAATTTGTTCTAAGAATTTTGGATACTTAGCAGATTTTGATGCGTTTCGAGACAAAAAGGGATATCCGGCAATTGATGAAACTGGGGAGATGAGGAAATTGGATGGTGTTTGCTGGTCTAATGTTCGATCGAAGAAAACTTGGTGGAAAGATGGAGTTCAACAGGAAATCACAAAGTTTCAATTTGAGACCATTGATGGCGAGATTGAAAGTACTGTGATGGAAGCCCTCGCAGTCGATCCGCTTTTTACTAGCTACAAATACGGTCGTCGAATAATTTTCAAAAAGGATCAACCAATTGAGCCTAAGAACTGGGAGGTAATTCGCGATGAGTGATGTGCAGAGCGCAGTGAGTGCAATTCAAAACTTGATCGACATTAACCCGAGTGCAGAAAACCCGATTACGGCAATTAAAGATTAATTTCGCAGGTCAGGTGCTGCGCGCAAAATTGGAAGTAGAAACATCCAGCAAAGCCGCAGGCTTTAGCATTCACCCCCTGATACCGCGTCTCGTTGATCCCGAAGTGCTCAAGAAAATGGGAATTACAGTGACGGGAATTACAGGAATTACAGTGACAGCTACCTTAACCCCTAAACTCTCCTACCTCAGCTAATGCATTTGTTGCCCTAGCCTTCGACAGGCTCAAGGTGAGGATCACTTTTGGCGGCGCTAGCTCCATACTCTGTCATCCTCGTATCTTACCACTATTTAGTCATCCTCGGGCTTGGCCCGAGGATCCAGGGACATACCGAGGGAAAGCATCACCACAAATGCCATCGGCCTCAACGATTGCTTGGGCGTGGATCCTCAGGTCAAGCCCGAGGATGACGAAAAAAGAGGGAACTGCGCTAAAATGTTTCTAACAAAATGCTCCGACGCCAAAGGCAATTCAGAATAGTTAGCAAATTCGAATATTTTCCATTCGAAACTAACTTATGAACTGCTCATCAAAAATACGGTCCAGCATCCGGTCAATCTCTGAACTTGGAACCAGGTCATGCTGCTTTCGCATTTCAGTGGTTCCAATCTGTTGGACATCGCTCGGCCCTTGACCCCGTTTGAACGGCGTTTTTCTCAGACGGGTAGTCTTACCGGTTTCCAGAAGATCAATTATAGCCTTGATCGCCAGACGCATTGCTGGAAGCTTGCCGTGCGTTCCATCCATGTAGTATCGGTCAATATCTCCCATTTCTGCCAGATCACGCGGAACAGTGCCATCCCCGTCATTGCTGACTTTGAATTTGAACTTGCCGCGACTGACCGAAGCGGACTGAATGGTATCCCTGCTCATGCCAACAATCTGGATAAAGCGTTCATCAACCGGCGGCAGGATTGATTTTGCTGCCTTGGCTTCTCTCAAAGCTGCGCTCGCGGGCTTCAATGGTCCAGGCCATTCGCTCAACTTGAAATAATCTTCATTTGGCCGCAGCTTCTTGTCCGGAAGCATTTCGAGCAGACCCCGGAAATATTTGATCACCTTGTCTACGATTTCCTTGTCAGTGTGCTTCTGATCAAGCTTTGCCAAAAACTGCAAAGTACTGTGCGTAAGAGCAAAAACCTCGACAGGTGAATAGGATCCATAGTTTGGTGTTCCCAGGGTGACCACCTGTTTGATGGTCTTGCGGCTTGGGTCGAGTGCAGACATTTGCCGGGCAACAAGCCCACCCATGCTATGGCAGACCAGAATCACGTTTTTCTCGCCATTCTGCTTTATCCGTTTCAGCAGTTCAGCACCCGTGTCGTTTGGCGAATGGCGCCAATCATACGGCAGATAGTCAACATCATAATTCTCTGCCCGCAGCATGAGTTTCATTTTAAGGTAAAATAGATCTACCGCATCGCGCGCATAAACCGGATTGGGTTCAGCGCCGATTTTCAGTTTTTCAACCGCGCCATTTGCAAGATCAAGTGGGCTGATCCAAATCCAGTCATCAAGGAAGAAACGACGATCACCGTAGAGCGTCGAACCCATGATGCCGGGAAGGATATACACTCTGCCTTTTGACCTGCGTCTTGAACGACTGCGGCGCAAGCGCCGATCGATCGATCGCAAGTCGCGCAGTTCACTGTCCGTCAAGAGGTCGTCGGTTGCCAGTCCATCCTGGCCTAGCAGCAGGCTTTCAAAAAGCTTTCGTCCTGAGAGTTGCATCCCATTCTCCTAAAGCCCCTTGCGTTTCTGGATATCACATTAGTCAGTCACCGTTAATCGTCCGTGATTTTGATTAGGCACCTTCGCAACCACCAAACAAAAAGGGCCCCGTGAGCCCCTTTCATCAAATTGCGGTCAGGTGTTGTGCAACGATCAGCTGCCGAGATTTGTCATGCGCAAATAAGGGAGAACGGTTTCAAATTCTCCAAACTTTTCCTTCGCATCTGCATCACTGACAGCAGCAGGAATGACCACGTCATCGCCCACATTCCAGTTTGCAGGTGTTGCAACGCCCTTGCCAGCAGCGGTCTGCAACCCATCGAGCGCACGCAAGACTTCAGCAAAATTGCGGCCTACATTCATCGGGTATGTCATGGAGAGTTTGAGCTGTTTATCCGGCCCGATAATAAAAACAGAACGAACGGTGGCACTGTCGTTCGGCGTACGGCCATCCGGCATGTAAGCTTCTGCAGGCAGCATGTCAAAAGCTTTGGAAACTTCAAGCCCGTCATCGGCGATGATCGGGAAGCCGGGATTTGCACCGCCAACTTTTTCGATATCACCCTTCCATTTCTTGTGATCTTCGACACCGTCCACGGAAACTCCGATAACCTTTGTACCGCGCTTCTCCCATTCACCAGCCAGTTGAGCCACAGCACCAAACTCGGTCGTACAAACCGGCGTAAAGTCTTTCGGATGAGAAAACAGAATTGCCCAGCTGTCACCAATCCAGTCATGCAAATCAAACGAACCCAGATCCGTTTCGACGGTCAGGTTCGGAATTGTATCATTAATGCGTAAGCCCATAATGCTCTCCTATTGTCAGTAAAATTTATGTCTAAATGGTTCTGGTGCGGACGCATTGCCCACTAAATTTGGCCAAACATTGTTGGCGTTACCGCACATCTTATGCTGGCGCGAAAGCTTGTTCCAGATTTCTTTTTAGTCAAGGCAAAACGAACACCTTGCGCTTTTCAGGATTTACGATCAGGATACCGATCATAGGGCAGGATTTTTAAGCCCGGTTCCGACCAGTTCTTAAATTGGTCATCCAATATTGCGGATCTTTGAACACATAAATGGGTCCGTTTATTCGTAGTCGTGCGGGCGAGCACGACCCTTATTGCTCATCCTGCCTCGGCGTCCCAAACATTGGGGCGCATGACTGACAACGAATTTGTTTTAGGGAGGAGAATGCACATGAATATGAGACCAGATCCAACGTTTCATCCAACCGCGCAACTGGCGATGAAAGCCCCGGTGGAGAATTACGGCTTTACCGTCATGCTTAGCCCGGACGGGAGCCAGCCGGATGGTATAGCGGTTGTTGATTTAAACCCAAAATCCGACACTTATGGCGAAATCGTTCATCAGGTTCTTGCGACCGAAAAAGGCGACGAATTTCATCATTTCGGTTGGAACGCCTGTTCATCTTCCCTTTCCCCCCTCACCGGCCATGCATTCCTTGAGCGACGCTATCTGATTGTACCCGGCATCCGCTCATCACGCGTTTATGTGATTGATGTCAAAGAACCGCTCAAAGCAAAGATACATAAAGTCATTGAGCCGGAAGAAATTTTCGAGAAGACTGGTTACTCGCGCCCCCACACCATCCATTGCGGACCAGAAGGCATATATGTCTCAACACTTGGCGGCGGCGGCAAGGATGGAACCGATGGCCCTCCGGGCATCTTCATCATGGATTGCGAAACCTTCGAGGTCATCGGCCGTTACGAAATGGATCGCGGCCCGCAGGACAAGCACTATGATTTCTGGTGGAACCTGCCCCAGGATTATATGGTCAGTTCCGAGTGGGGCTTGCCACCGCAGTTTGAAGGCGGTCTGGTTCCCGATGACCTACTCAGCAACAAATACGGACATTCCATCCACTTCTGGGACCTGCGCAAGCGCAAGAACATCCAGACTATTGATCTGGGTGAAAACCATCAAATGGCTCTCGAAATCCGCCCCGCCCATGACCCGGCAAAGTCGCATGGATTCTGCGGCGTGGTTGTGGACACAACCAATCTGCAAGGCGCGATCTTCACCTGGTGGCGTGACGATGACGGCACATGGCAAGCGAAGAAAACCATCACCATTGATCCTGTTCCGGCAGACCCGGATGATCTCCCGGACATGCTGAAAGGGTTTGGTGCGGTACCGCCGCTGGTGACCGATATTGACCTGAGCCTCGATGATCGCTTCCTCTATGTTGCGTGCTGGGGACTGGGTGAAATGCATCAATATGATGTGAGCGACCCAATGAACCCGGTGCTGGCAGGCAAGGTGGAAATTGGTGGCATCGTTGCCAAGCACAAACACCCGAACGGCAAGGATTTTGCTTACGGCCCGCAAATGGTTGAGATCAGCCGCGATGGCAAACGCGTCTACTGGACCAACTCGCTATATTCCACATGGGATGATCAGTTCTATCCCAATGATGAAGGAGGCCAAATGGTGATGGCGCGGGTTGGTGAAAACGGCGGGCTGGAACTCGACAAGGATTTCTATATCGATTTCCCGAAAGGCTATCGCAGTCACCAGATCAGGCTTGAAGGCGGAGACTGTTCAACCGACAGCTTCTGTTACCCGAACGTCTAATCCTGAATGACTCTTGAACTATCGTCATTGACGGCCCTTTGGTGGGCCGTCATTTTTTCTGGTCTTTATCATGGCATTAATCCCGGCATGGGCTGGCCGTTGGCGGTGTCTGCCGGATTGATGGAACGCAAGCACAGCGCATTGCCGGTTGCGCTGGCTATGCTTGCATTCGGGCATCTCATCGCAATGCTGGCCATTCTGCTCCCCTTCTCGCTGGTGACGACGCTTTTATATTGGGAAGAGGAAATCCGCATTGGTGCCGGAATGCTGGTGATTGCAATGGGCGTCTATCTCTTGATCAATCGGCGACATCCGAAGTTCCTTGCACGCGTCCACCCTTCCCGTCTGGCGCTATGGTCGTTTCTTGCAGCCATGGCCCATGGCGCAGGGCTAATGCTGGTACCGATCTATCTGGGTATTTGTGCGATTGGCGCGGATGATACGGGCCACCTCGCCGCGCGTGAACTGATGGGTAATAACATTATGAACGCACTGGCGGTCGCCTTCGCCCATACCCTCGCCATGACCGTCGCCGGCGGCCTCATTGCCACCATCATCTATTTCTGGCTTGGGCTGAAATTCCTCTCCAAAACCTGGTTCAATCTGGATGTGGTCTGGGCCTTAAGCCTGATCTTGGTGGGTGGGTTTGGAGTCTATTCCGCTTATGCAGGGCATTAGGGAAAGGCAGATTTGCGTACAAACCGATAGTTCAGTCTTTTGAATTATGCCGTTAGTGCGACATCATCTTTGCAAGCTTACCTTTTTCGGGCTTGCCGGTAGGCGTTCGAGGAATTTCTTCCAGAACCGCAACTTGTGCCGGAATCATATGCCTTGCCATACGCCCATTACAATGTTTCTGGATGTCTTCGATAGTCAGACACTTGCCAGGCTTTAACACAATGAATGCTTTGATTTCTTCTTCGCCGAGTGCACTGGGAACCCCGACTACAGCGCAGTCTTCGACATCGACATGAGACAGAATACCTTCCTCAACCTCAAAGCCAGACACCATCTCACCTTTGACCCGAATTCTCTCAGCCTTACGGCATTGAAAGTAAAACAGACCTTCGTTGTCCAGCTTTGCGATGTCCCCGGTGTGGAACCAAAAGTTACGCCTGCTTTCCAAAGTTTTCTCAGGCATGCCAAAATATTCATCAGACATGATTCCGGGTTCTTTGCTCCTCACAAGCATTTCACCACTTTGTCCTGCCGGCACGGGGTTTCCGTTGTCGTCAACTATTGAAACTTCGAACTCCGGGAGAACGATCCCGCCTGGGTGATCCCATTGCGGAGCAACGATCCAACCTGCGTCAGTAGATCCATATCCACCACCCGGGATCAAATGTGTGTTGAACCGCCGATCAAAGTCTTCTTTCGGCACAGGAGCAGGAGTAGCCCAACAACGGCTAACTTTGTGCTCCCGTTCTTCAGCTTGTTCCGGTGCTGCCCACAAAAGCTGTTGAACAGAGCCCAGCATCATAAACCATGTCACTTCAAACTTCTGTATTTCCTGCCAAAAATTCGAAAGACTGAAGCCGTCCCGAAGAACTACTCTACCGCCAGTCATCATTGTCGGTAGAACGTCGTAATATGCGGGGCCTATATGCGAAAGCGGATAGGGAGAATATACAACATCATCTTCAGTTACACGAAACGGGGGAATAACGTTTTCTGCGGTGCGAACGGCGTAACGATGAGACAACACACATCCTTTGGACACGCCTGTAGTTCCGGAAGTAAACATAATCGCTGCAGTAGATAAATCATCTGCAGAGTTTGTGATGTGGTCGTCTCGGTCCGCTAACAGTTTGTTCAAACTCTTAATTTCCCATTCCGGAAATAACTCTTGGGCTAATTTACGGTCCTCTGTGACAACCAGTGTTTTTATGTCTTTTAGCTCAGCCCGAATTGCCAATAACGCATCAAAATGTGCAGGCGACGTTATGATCACAGGCGCGTTTGTTAGCGCAATCGTTCGCGCAAGCGCTGGTCCGCGAAATGTCCGGTTAATCGAAACTTCGACCACACCCAACTTCTTTAATGCGTAGCTTGCAGCGAGGTATTCAATACTATTTTCGAGCAAGATTGCAGCGTGCGATGGAGGTGCCTTCCACAGCGTTCTGAACCCGTGGGCTAATCTGTTTACGTATTGCTCAAATGCGGAATAGGACCAAGTCTGCCCCGATGGAGCTATTGTCAAAAAGGGGCGATCGTTGAACTTCTTTGCACAATTGTGAAGCAACTCACCAAGATTGATCCGCGATGTCATCGTTACCTCAAAATTGATCACAGATTGAAAACCGGATCTTCACCAAACACCCCTTTTCTTGTTCAACAACAAGAATTTGAGCTTGCCAGCTATCAGAACCACGGTTCGCGTATCACCAAACTCAGCATTGTGCTGACTTGATTGCGACACCATCAAATTTGCGGCTTTAGACCAAATAACGCTTTCTCGTAGAAACCTTATACCCCTCCCGAATTCCTGTTGCACATTTCTGGTACTTGCGAAATGTGCCGCGCTACCGCACAAGGCTTGTTCTGGCACGGAGCGGGATCAAACAAGAGCCGCGCAAGGGCTTTGCCCGAAGCGGGAAACAGAAAAGCCAGTCGGCCTGTAAGCCGGGTTCTGTACGGCCCTGTGCAAGCACAGGACGTGGTGATCATTCATCTTGGGCTGCAATTGCTTGCAACCTCACCGCAACCTACCCGGATAGTCGACCTGAAAACCGGCCTGCAAGGCTTGCACCTCGCGCGCTATCCCTATTCGGTTTTGCTCCCGATGGGGTTTACCTTGCCAAGAACATTGCTGCCCTTGCGGTGGGCTCTTACCCCACCCTTTCACCCTTACCTGTGAAGGCGGTTTGCTTTCTGCGGCACTTTCCCTCGGGTTCGCCAAAGCTTCCCCGGCCGGGAGTTACCCGGCATCGTGTTTCCATGGAGCCCGGACTTTCCTCCGTTGCGTCTTTTCAGACCTTGCAACAGCAATCACCCGGCCGACTGGCAATCCGCATCATACGTGGCAATTAAAAAGAAACCCAGCAGAATTTTGAGACTTATGACGACAGAATATCCACAATCAAACTTTTACCTTTACGTAACGTCATTTTTCTGCGCATAACATCGTCGATTCATTCTTTTATCGCTACAACGCAAGACGGAGGGTTCCATGAGCAAACGTGACGAACTGATTGAAAAATATGCGGATGACCTGAAAAACAAATGCGGCATGTCACCGGACATGGATTTGCTGACTAAGGTGACCATTGGTTGCGGTCCGGCAATTTATAACGCAGATGCTTCAACCGTTTCCGGTTCAGATCAGGGAGAGCTTGAGACAGTAAAGAACAACTTCCTGATCAAGAAACTTGGACTTTCTGACGGTCCAGCACTAGATGAAGCTATTGGGTCAGTAATTGAGACCTACGGAAAATCCGAACGCAACAAATATCGCGCGGTCGTTTACTACATGCTCACAAAGCATTTCGGCAAGGAAGCCGTTTACGGATAATCCGGTCTTGGCCGTGTTTGAGGGGCGCATTTGAACACGGTTGAGGGGCGGATGGGCTTCCCTCGCAAGCGAGGGAAGCCTTTCTTCACTTCTGGCATTTGATGTCACTGCACCATGCTTAATCAAACATTAATTGGCCATGTGCAAACTGTATGGTATTGTTTCCATGCAGATGAGCAGTGCGATGAGTGTTTCGAGAAGACAATTCACAACCGGTCTGATTGCCGCGCCAGCCATAATTTCAAGCGCTGGTCTGGTTGGTAATGCGCACGCAGCAATCAAATCGACACATCGTTACGGGTCCAACCAATTGGACTGGTATCCTGCGCGCAGAGGCAGCCCAAATGCTCCGATCCTGATCTATGTTCATGGTGGTGCTTGGGCATTGGGCAACCGGGGCCAAGTGCATTCCAAACCAAAACACTTCACTTCAAATGGTTACCATTTTGTGTCAGTCACCTATACGCTCTTTCCCGCGGCAAATGCTCAAACACAGGCTTTGCAGGTGGGCGAGGCTGTAAACTGGGTACATGCCAATGCGTCACGGTTTGGCGCTGATCCTGAAAGAATAGCACTAATGGGTCATTCCGCCGGATGTCATCTTTCGTCACTTGCCACACTCACAGGAGCAGCGCAGCCCGTAAAAGCGCTGATTTGCAACGATACACGAGCATATGATCTGCCCTTCCTTGCAAGAATAAGCGGCGGCGGCTTGCCGGCATTGTATGCCCCTGCATTCAGTAACCGGAAGATGTGGGATGCCTGGTCCCCAATCTCTTATTCAGGACTAAAAGAACAGCCACCAACCTTGGTTGCCTGGTCTAATGGACGGGGAAGAGACAAAGTCTCAAAACGCTTTGCGGATACGTTGGAATATGATGGGACAAATGTCACGCGCTATGATGGAAAAAGGAAGTACAATCATTTTTCAATCGACCGTCGCATGGGCCGAGAAAGGGCTGGATTGACAACCGCTATTGACGGTTTCCTGCAGGAAAAAATCGGCGCCTGACATCAGCTGAAGCCGTAGTCTATGCAGCAGCACCCATAGTATGATGCTGTTTACAACGGCAATTGCGGTCACGTCGCGTACCCATCTTTCAAAGCAAAAAGTTCAAAAGAAGGCGGGCAATTTACGGCAAGTAAGAGCAGTTTCATCGCTGATGATGGACAATGCAAGGGCAAGAGGCTTCGCGCTACGTCTATTTACTACACACCAAAATCCGGCTTCAGGGGCAAAGACAAAGGCAGAGTCTCTCTCAGCGTTCCCTCAGATGCAGACAGCGAATCCTTGAACCAATATGAAACAATACGGTTCAATATCACTGTGAAGTGACCGGTTAGACGGGCGGAGCATGTTGAATAGTTCAACAGGCTCCGCCCAACTCCCAAAACTCATTTAAGCAAGAATGCGCTTAACCCTGCCGCAGTAACGCGCGCTGATCTTGTTCATGCGTTTCGCATAATGCCCTGCATTGTACCGCAGAATAGTGCCGCATGTATTTCCACCGGCAAGTTGATAGGCTTTGCCAAGGTATTTCATGCCCCAGTATAGATTGGTTGCGGGATTGTAGAGTTGTTTTCTACTTCCTTTGTACCCCATCCCTCTTGCTGTCGCGAGTTTGATCTGCATCAGGCCAATTTCACCCGCAGCTCCAGTAACATTTGGCCGGAAACTACTCTCCACTTGGACCACAGCACGAGCAAGCGCGTAAGGAACACCGTGTTGTTTGGCGTATTTCGCAATCAGGGCGCCATATTTACCCTTAGGCGCGGCAGAAGGCTTAGAAGGCTTCACTTTGACCTTGTTAGGATCATTCAAACGGGGGCGGAATACGCTCCAGTTCCAACCACCTTCACCTTCTCCGCGGCCTACAAATCCGCGTCTTGCAGGCCTCTTATCATCGCGAAGATCCCTAGCGGCTCTTAAAGCTGAAACACGGTTTAACCGTTGCTCCCGACGTTCTTCAATCCGTTTGCGAAATGCTTCACGACGCTGAGCCATACGTTCCCGCCACTTCGCCAAACGTTTCTGCCGAGCTTCCCGAAGCTGTTTTCTTCTCTCGCTCGTCTTGTTTCGAAACGTTACATTTTCTGGCTCTTCACGGTCAAAAGAGGCAAACCGTGCGCCATATGTCACCGATTTTGGCGAAAGCAGCGCGGTTTGCTGCTTTACACGAGTGTCATTTCGAAACAAGACGAG
>JASJDO010000090.1 GCA_030065115.1 Rhizobiaceae bacterium
TGCAAGCTGAGCTTGACAAATTGTACGCACAGGGAAGTGGGGCGTTGTGGCGGGTCAAAAATACTTTCGAAAAAAACAAGCTCGCTGTTGCCGCGCTGCGCGACAAGCGTTCACTCCTTGAAAGGAAAATGGCTGAAGCCAATCGTAAAAGAAAAGCAATACCTGCGGAGAAAATTGATCAAATCATTCTGCTTGAACTGGATATGATCAAACTTCGAAGCGAAATCATCGAAATCAATACCAATCTCACCGCGCTGGCCAAAGCCCAGAAGCTGCTGGCTCCCTGAAATTAGGCTGCGACCGTTTTCTTGTCTTCTGCATTTGCGCGAATTTTCTGTGGGTCGATTTGGTAGCCCAGGTGACGGACTGAGCAAATCGGATCATATCCCATCATTTCGCGAAGCGTTTTCCGCAACCTGCAGATGTGGCTTTCAATGATTGTTTCATTGAAGTTCTCTTCATCCAAACCATAGACTGCATCGAAAATCTGTGCCTTTGTTGCGCGCCGTCCATTGATGGAAACGAGATGTTCCAGAATGCGTCGCTCCCTTCTGCGCAGGGTAATACGAACTCCATTATATTCAGGTTCTCTGCCATCAAAATGCACCAGAAGATTTTTTGCTGCTGACATCGGTGCAGCTGCAGTCATCCGACGTTTTACGGCCGCAATGCGAGCGAGCAGTTCTTCCGGTCGAACCGGTTTCGCAAGCACATGATCAGCACCCTGTTGTAAAAGCCTCCGGGTAGGCTCCATCGCGCGGCTGGATGTAAGCACCACGGTTGGCACATTCAGTGTTTTGCTGATTGACTTGACCGTTTTTTCCGCAGTGCGAATGCTGTCGATAATCACAGCTTCGATTGCATTGATGGTATCGCAGTCAGCGTGGTTGATCGCATCGATAAATTCGTCACTTTCAAAATGTACCAATGTCTCGCCAATGCGTTCAAACCGTTTCTTGCAGTTCTTGTAGCTTAACGGTTCGTCCTCCAAAAATATGATCATATCCGTCCGCCTTTTGATCTACCGAATCAACTTAAGGCTATGCGGCGTTTTTGTGCGGCCCAATAGGGTAGAAATGAGGGGGCAATTTCTACACATGCACGGTAATCACCCGCTAACGGATCTCAGCTTTCCAACAGTGCCGTGTTGCCCCCTGCTGCAGTGGTGTCGATACAAACGTGCCGCTCTGCAACCAACCATTTTTCATAGTTTGCGTCATTTAGCAGTGGCACAATACGGCCACTGCGCGCAGCCAAGGTCTCTCTAAGTTCTCGCTGATCGGGGCTCCAATCAACTACCGCATCCAGTTTTTCGATTAACAACAGTGCCTTCGGATCAATGCCGCCATCTATGCCGTCTGAAACGCCGGATGCCACAGCCAGGGCCTTGCATCCCAATCTGCGGGCAGTTTGCGCCTGCTGTTCTGCAGCAAGCCTGCCAGGTCCGAGACACAGAACATTCCCTCTTGGAACCACCGAATATTGGTTGGACTCACCCGTTGGCCCGGGCAGCTCAACGGGGGGTGGTTGCAGTGCGGAAGGCGCGTCAATTGATGAGAATGCCTCATTGATCTGTCGAGCTGTTATCGGGCGAGCTTCGGGCTGGGCTTCAACTGATGGTTTCTCCGAGTTCAGGAATCGCTGCAAATACTGAGGCCCTCCCGCCTTGGGGCCTGTTCCACTCAAGCCTTCACCACCAAATGGTTGGGAGCCAACCACAGCACCGATCTGGTTTCGGTTCACATAGATGTTGCCGACCTCCAGACGATCGATCACATGCTGCACCCGATCATCAATCCTGCTGTGCAAGCCAAAGGTTAGGCCGTACCCTTTGGCATTGATCTCGTCGATCACCGTATCCAGTTCCTGGCTTTCAAATGTTGCGATGTGAAGGACGGGTCCAAATATTTCTTCTTCGAGGTCGGCAATGCTGTTCACTGCAATTACTGTCGGAGCGATGAAGCAGGGGTATTCTGGTGTACCTATGGATTTCAACAGACGACCATCCGCTGATGCTGTATCAATGTGTTTGCGGATTTTGGACGCAGCTTCTTCGTTGATGATTGGGCCGATATCTGTTGAAAAATCTCTGGGATCTCCGACCTTGAGTTCATCCATGGCTCCAAAGAGCATGGTTTGGAAATCTTCCGCGATGTCTTTTTGAAGATAGAGAACCCGCAATGCACTGCAACGTTGTCCTGCGGACTGGAAGGCGGAAGCGAGGATGTCACGCACCGCTTGCTCCGGAAGTGCTGTGCTGTCTACGATCATCGCGTTCAAGCCTCCAGTTTCTGCGATGAGTGTTGCGGATGGATCAAGGTGTTTTGCCATTGTCCGATTGATCCGCTGTGCGGTTTCTGTTGAACCGGTGAAGCACACGCCATCGACTTGGTGGGCGCTTGTCAGGAGGCTTCCAACTTCTGATCCTGTTCCAGGTAGGAACTTGAGCGAGGCATCTGGAACGCCGGCTTCCCAAAGCAGGTTGGTGGCCATATTGGCGATGAGACATGTTGCTTCGGCCGGTTTTGCCAAAACGCCATTACCCGCTGCCAATGCTGCAGCAATTTGGCCTGTGTAGATTGCAAGTGGGAAATTCCAGGGAGCAATGCAGGTAAAGACCCCGGCAGGCGGCGCGTTTATCTCTTCTGCCTGCTGTGCGTAGTATCTAAGAAAGTCGACCGCCTCGCGAAGTTCACCGACGCAGTCAATCAAGGTTTTTCCCGCTTCACGCATAAGAAGTGCAAAAGTCTCGTGAGCATTTTCTTCAAACAGGTCTGCGGCCTTTCGCAACACATCCGCGCGCTCCATCGGTGTGCAATCTGTCCAGGGTCTGACTGCTGCAACAGCCTCTTGAACATCTTGTGCTGTGGCGAAACTGATGCTGCCAATACGTTCTTTTGTTGCCGGGTTTGTCACTTCAATTGCGGCATCTTCATCACCTGCCAACTCCCAGACATGTTGGTCAAAGGCAGATACCCCATCTTCCAATTCGTTAAGGGTAACGGGGTCTGAGAGGTCCCAACCTGTGGAATTTTCTCGTTCAGGCGAGAAAAGTGCAGCCGGTTGCCTGATCACCGGGTTTTCCGGGGATTGCTGATAGTCTTCTAAAAGTGCAAATGGATCAGCAGCGACTTCTTCCGGCGAAACACTTTCATCAACGATTTGATTGACGAAAGAAGAGTTGGCGCCATTTTCAAGCAGCCTGCGCACCAGATAGGCCAGAAGGTCTTTATGTGCCCCCACAGGTGCATAGATACGGCATTTGGTTCCTTGCCGTCGTAGCACCGTGTCGTGAAGTGCTTCTCCCATGCCATGCAGTCTTTGAAATTCGAATGCGGATTTGTCCTCCGCCATTTCGAGTATGGCAGCGACTGTATGGGCGTTGTGTGTCGCAAATTGCGGGTAGAACCGGTCTGTCATGCCCAGCAGCTTTTTTGCGCAGCAGATGTAACTGACATCGGTCGAAGCTTTGCGGGTGAACACAGGGAACGTCTTGTGTCCTTCCACCTGAGAACGTTTGATCTCTGTGTCCCAGTAGGCACCTTTCACCAGTCGGACAAGAAAACGCTGATCCAGCTGTCCGGCCATATTGTATAAACGCTCCAGAACCTTGGGCGCTTTCAGATTATAGGTTTGAACGACAATGCCCATGCCGTCCCATCCCTTGAACAGCCGATCGGATGCTATGGCTTCTATTACATCAAGCGATAGGTCAAGCCGAGCGGCTTCTTCCGCATCAATGTTTAATCCAATACCGGCAGACTTTGCCAGAACCGCCAAAGATCGGGCGCGTGGCACGAGTTCATCCATGACGCGATCTCGCTTCAATGTTTCATATCTGGGGTGAAGTGCGGACAGTTTGATGGATATCCCGGGGTTATTCCTGATGTCGGCTGAACTTGCGTGCGCAGACAGACTGTTGATCGCGTCGCTATAGGCAAGGTGGTAACGCTTAGCATCATCTTCTGTCAGTGCTGCTTCGCCCAGCATGTCATAGGAATAGGTGAAGCCTTCCTGTTCCTTTATTTTTGCTCGTTCGATTGCCATTTCGATGGTTTCGCCGAGAACAAATTGACGTCCCATTTCTTTCATCGCCTGGGTGACTGCCTGCCGGATGATGGGCTCTCCAACACGTTTAATGGCACCTTGTAGTATTCGGGCGATTGGGTTTTCAGCATCATCTTTGAGAACTGCGCCCGTGATCAGCAGTGCCCAGGTAGAAGCGTTTACAAGAGAGGAGTGCGACTTGCCCAAATGTTGACCCCATTCGCTTGGGGCAATCTTGTCTTCGATCAATGCATCCATTGTTTCGCCGTCCGGCACGCGCAGGAGTGCTTCGGCCAGACACATAAGTGCAATACCCTCGTCACTGGACAAGCCGTATTCTTCAAGGAAAAGTTCCATCATGCCCGGATTGCTGTCTTCCCGAATGCGCACAACCAATTCAAGCGCTCGCCTTCTCATGCGTTCGCGAAGAGATGCGTTGATATCTGCATCTTTCAAAAGCGCATCGAGCGCGGCGCGCTCGGCCGAACTGTTAGCCTCAGACAGGGGGTTGCTCATGAGAAACTCCGGATTGCACCAGGTTTCATATTGGCATCTTCTTGTTGCTAATTTCTCCGTGATTTGCTCTAATCTTGGTGAATTCAACTAAATTATTGGTCAATTATAGTTAAAAGAGTCTTCGTGATGAAAATTCTAGGTCTGGATCAGTTTGATATAAAATTACTGGAGGCAATTGGTGATGATGCGCGTATATCGGTCACTGAACTTTCTGCGAAGATCGGGCTTTCAAAGACGCCCTGTCATGCGCGCTTGAGGCGGCTAGAAGCAGAGGGATACATTCTTGGATATCGCACCTTGATTGATCCGGTGAAACTGGGGTTGGAACATATAGCATTTGTTGAGGTTAAACTTGCGGACACAAAAGCGAGCGCATTGACGGAATTCAACGAAGCCGTTCTCAAGCATCCATCAATAGAACAATGCCACATGATTGCTGGTGGGTTTGACTATCTGCTCAAAGTGCGCACTCGAAACATGAGTGAGTATCGTGCATTACTCGGTGAAACGATTTCTCAATTGCCTCATGTGGCGCAAACTTCGACTTATGTTTCGATGGAAGCGGTGAAAGAAAACGCTTTGCTATCGGATATTGAGCGGTAAGTCGTGAACTGATCAGGAGAGGTGAGCATTTCCAGCATAAAAATCACCTTCTATATATTGACCAACCGGTCGGTTTATGAAAGGTTTGACGGATTGGAGGAGTGAGTTATGTCTGAGTCCATCATTGTGGACAAGCATGATCAGTGGGTTCAAATCACCCTGAACCGGCCTGACCGTTTGAACAGTTTCAATGATGAAATGCATCTGGCTCTGCGTTCAGCAATTGAATGCGCACGCGATGAAGGTGCGCGCGCTATTCTGCTCACAGGCGCTGGCAGGGGGTTCTGTGCGGGCCAAGACCTGAGTGACCGTGATCCGTCCAAAATGGATGGGCCGCCTGATTTAAGCAAAACCGTGCGAACTTTTTATGCTCCGTTGGTGAATCTGATCCGTTCTCTGGAGTTTCCAGTGATTTGCGCTGTGAACGGTGTCGCGGCAGGTGCGGGTGCGAATTTGGCTCTTGCATGTGACATGGTGTTTGCGGCTGAGAGTGCCAAATTCATTCAATCCTTTTCCAAGGTTGGCTTGATCCCGGATACCGGCGGCAGCTGGCATTTGCCACGGCTTCTGGGAGAGGCGCGTGCAAAAGGATTGGCGTTAACTGCAATGCCGCTTGACGCGAAAAAAGCGGAGGAATGGGCGCTGATCTGGAAATGCGTTCCAGATGCTGAATTGATGCAGGAAGCGAGCGCCATGGCTGAGCAACTGGCTCACGGCCCGACGCTTGGATTGGGGTTGTCCAAACATGCGATACAGGCATCGGCGACTGATACACTGTCTGATCATCTGGAACTCGAAGCGGACTACATGAAAATCTGCGGTGAAAGTGCGGATTATGCAGAAGGGGTTTCGGCATTCCTGGAAAAGCGGAAGCCGGAATTCAAGGGATCATAAGATTGGGAAATTGATCATGAAGGATTTGACACCAAAAAAGGGCGAATTGGAGCCGATTGAGATTGCCAGTAGAGATGAAATCTCAGCCCTTCAATTGGAGCGCACGAAGTGGTCGCTAAGTCATGCCTATGAAAATGTCGCTATGTACAAGAAGCGGTTTGATGAAGCGGGGGTTCATCCTAATGATCTGAAAAGCCTAAGTGACCTTGCGAAGTTTCCATTTACGTACAAGGACGACCTGAGAGCCAATTATCCGTTTGGTTTATCGGCTGTACCGATGGATCAACTTTCCCGCATTCATGCGTCATCCGGTACTACGGGTAAGTCGACCGTTGTCGTATATACCCCGAATGATATTGATATGTGGGCGAACATGATGGCGCGGAGCTTGCGCGCTTCCGGCATTCGCTCCGGTGACATGGTTCACAATGCTTATGGGTACGGGCTGTTTACCGGCGGCCTTGGTGCGCACTACGGAATTGAACGATTGGGTGCGATTGTTGTGCCGATGGGCGGCGGTCAGACCGAAAAACAGATCGAGCTCATCACAGACTTTAAACCCAAGGGCATACTCGTTACGCCATCGTATATGTTGAATATTCTTGAAGCCTACAAGGCGGCTGGAATTGATCCGCGCTCATGTTCGCTGGATGTGGGTGTGTTTGGTGCAGAACCCTGGACCAACGCAATGCGTGAGGAGATCGAAGAAGCCTTTGATATGCATGCGGTCGATATATACGGGCTGAGTGAGATCATGGGGCCGGGTGTTGCCAATGAATGTGTAGAAACCAAAGATGGATTGCACATCTGGGAAGACCATTTCTATCCGGAAATCATTGATCCAGAAACCGGTGAAGTGCTGGAAGATGGCGAGAAAGGTGAACTTGTCTTCACAACCCTGAGTAAGGAGGGCATGCCAATGATCCGTTACCGCACCCGCGACCTGACACGCCTTATGCCGGGCACAGCGCGCACCATGCGCCGTATGGAAAAGGTGACGGGTCGTTCCGATGACATGATTATCCTTCGCGGTGTCAACGTGTTTCCGACTCAGATTGAAGAGCAGGTTATGGCTGTCGAAGCGTTGGCGCCTTATTTCCAGATTGAATTGCACAAGGCAGGCCGCATGGACGCGATGCGTGTTCACGTGGAAGCGTCTCCTGAGGCGGTGGATGAAGAAACGCGTGGAGCGTCAGCGGACACACTGAACCGCAAGATCAAGGAAATCATCGGAATATCGACTGAGGTGATTGTCGGGGAGCCAGGTTCCGTTGCGCGCAGCCAAGGAAAGGCTGTTCGGGTTGTTGATAATCGGGACAAGGACTGATTTTGGCCCGCACAATCGCAAAAGACCATGATGACAAGCGGGTTCATATCCTGACCCGCGCGGCGGCTGTTTTTGCTGAACAAGGTTTTGCCCGTGCGTCGATGTCCGAAATCGCCAAGGATTGCGGGATTTCCAAGGCAACCATCTATCACTACTATGAGAGCAAAAACGCGCTTTTGTTCGATATTCTTGATACATATCTCAGCGCATTGCGGGATCGCATCTTTTCCCTGTCGCTCAATGGTTTGCCGCCCAGAGAACGCCTCAGGCGTGTGATTGCGGAGTGTCTACTCGCATATGAAGGGATGGACAATGAACATAAAATCCAGACAGAAGGCATCCCGCTGCTTGATCACAAGCAACGCGAGACATTGCGCGGTTACCAGCGTGACATGGTGAAACTTATGGGTGACATTCTCACAAGCACCGCGCCGCAGACCTTCCGGAATAATTCGAAAGTTCTCAGATCCACGGTCATGTCGGTGTTTGGAATGATCAATTGGTTCTACATGTGGAATTCCAATGCGGATAGTGACGAGAGACGAGCTTATGCGGAACTGGTCACGACACTGACCATCAACGGAATTGGTGGTCTTTCGGCGAACAATCCCGGTTCGGTAACAGGAGTTTAGTATGCAGAATGTTCAGAGTTTCGTTACTGGAGAGTGGATTGATCCGGGGGAAGGGGCCCGGGAAATTGCAAACGCTGTGACCGGCAAGGTTTTTGCGCAGGCCGGTAACAGCGCAATTGACTATTCTTCAATGCTTGAGTTCGCTCGCCTCAAGGGTGGAACGGCATTGCGTGCGCTGACTTTTCATGATCGCGCGAAGATGCTGAAGGCACTGGCACTATATTTGAATGAGCACAAGCAGGCGCTTTATGACGTCTCTTTTGCCTCCGGAGCAACGCAGAAAGATCATCTGATCGATATTGATGGAGGCATTGGTACGCTATTCGTTTATGCATCCAAGGGGCGGCGTGAATTGCCGGCATCTAAAGTGCTGATCGATGGTGATCTGGAACATTTGAGCCGCGATGGGTCATTTTTGGGGCAACATATCTATACCCCGCTACAGGGCGTTGCGACCCACATAAATGCGTTCAATTTTCCCGTTTGGGGGATGTTGGAAAAGCTTGCTCCTAGCATGCTGGGCGGTGTGCCATGTGTTGTGAAGCCAGCGACAGTAACGAGTTACATCACAGAGGCTTGTGTAAGGCTCGTTCATGAAAGCGGCATTCTGCCCGAAGGTGCATTGCAGCTTGTAACCGGAGGGCTCGGCAATACGCTTGACCTTTTAAACTGTCAGGATGTGGTTACTTTCACCGGATCGGCTGACACCGCAGGCTTCCTGCGAAATACGCCGAATCTTTTAAAGAACTCTGTCCGGTTTACCGCTGAACAAGACAGCCTAAATGCTTCCATTCTTGGGGAGGATGCGGGTCCCGGTTCTCCTGAATTTGACCTCTTTGTCAAAGAAGCAGTGCGCGAGATTACCGTAAAAGCAGGGCAAAAGTGCACTGCGATCCGCCGGATTATTGCACCGGAAAACTTTGTTCAACCTGTGATTGAAGCAGTGTCAAAAAAACTCGAGCAGACGACAATTGGTGATCCCCAAGCTGACGGGGTTCGAATGGGCGCGCTGGTTTCCAACGATCAAAAGCAAGATGTTCTTTCCAAGATCTCTGAACTCTCTTCTGAAGCTGAAATAGTTTTGGGTGACCAAACCAACTTGGCGCCAATAGGTGATGGTGTTGATGGTGGCGCGTTCGTCGCGCCGACGCTTCTGCATTGTCAACATCCTGATGACGCAGAAAAAGTTCATTCTGTTGAGGCTTTCGGACCGGTTTCGACAATTATGGGATACCGGGACCGCGAACATGCAGTTGAGCTCGCAAACAAGGGGCAGGGCAGTCTTGTGGCGTCGCTGATTACCCATGATCCGGAAATTGCACGCGACATCACGTTGGGAATGGCTGCGTATCATGGCCGGGTATATATCAATGATCGTTGCTCAATGGGCGAGAGCACAGGGCATGGTTCACCAATGCCGCATATGGTTCATGGGGGTCCGGGACGTGCCGGTGGTGGTGAAGAACTCGGCGGTATTCGTGGTGTGAAGCACTTCATGCAGCGTACAGCTGTTCAGGGTAGTCCGGACATGCTGAGTTCGATCACCGGCAAATGGGTGCCGGGCAGTGAAACTATTTCCAAGGATGTGCACCCTTTTACTCAACGGTTTCATGAACTTGAAATTGGTCAGACGATCCGGACTGAAAAACGCAAGGTCACGCTTGAGGATATTGAACATTTTGCGGAGTTCACGGGCGATACGTTCTATGCCCACATGGACGAAGAAGCTGCCAAGCGCAATCCGTTTTTCCCGGGCCGGGTGGCACACGGATATTTGCTCATATCTTTTGCAGCGGGATTGTTTGTGGAGCCCAACGAAGGCCCGGTTTTGGCCAATACCGGCCTTGACAGTTTGCGGTTCCAGAAACCGGTCCCTGCGGGCGATGAGGTGTCTGTTGAACTGACAGTTAAGCAAAAGACACCGCGCAATGAAGAATATGGTGAAGTACGCTGGCAAGTGAGATTGGTCAATCAGGATGAAGACGCCTTGGCGGAATACGAATTGCTGACGATGGTGGCCATATGATCAAAAATTTGTTTGTGCGATTCAATAGGTAACTAAATGCTGGCAATGCCAGCAACCATGAGTAATAGTAGATCGACTGTGCACACACCAAAGGTGATGTGAGAATGAAAGGGAGGAAACCTTAATGATAAACCGTAGAACCGTATTGTCAGCTCTTGGCGGTGTTGCAATTGCCGCCATGGCGAGCACATCCGCGATTGCTCAGGAAGTGACGTTGAAACTGCATCAGTTTCTGCCTGCGCAAGCCAATGTGCCAAAACTGATTCTGGATGTCTGGGCGGACAATGTCGAAAAAGATTCCGGCGGCAAGATCAAAGTTGACCGTTTTCCATCCATGCAGCTTGGTGGTAAGCCACCGGAACTGATGGATCAGGCTATTGATGGTGTTGCAGACATCGTCTGGACGGTTGTGGGCTATACTCCCGGGCGTTTTCCATCGACCGAAGTGTTCGAGTTGCCGTTCATGGTTTCCGATGCTCGTGCGGCATCCAGTGCTTACTGGCAAATGTTTGAAAAACACATGAAAGATACGGAATTCAAGGATGTGCATATTCTTGGAACCTGGGTTCATGGACCCGGCATGATTCACACTAACAAGCCTGTTGAGAAGCCAGCTGACCTTAAGGGTATGAAAATGCGCGGCGGGTCACGGCTTGTAAACGAGCTTTTGAAACTTACTGGCGCAACACCCGTTGGTATGCCGGTGCCTGCGATCCCTGAAGCCCTTTCTAAAGGCGTTCTTGATGGCACAACCATTCCGTGGGAAGTCACCGGCGCTTTGAAAATACCTGAGTTAGTCGACAATCACACGGAGTTTGAGGGTAACGCGCTTTATACGCTTACATTTGTGCTTGCGATGAACAAGGACAAATACAACAGCCTGTCAGATGAGTTGAAGGCCGTTGTCGACAAGAACTCAGGTTTGGAATTTTCCATTTTCGCTGGCGGAACCCAATCAGATTCTGATGGTCCAGCACGGGAAGCAGCACTCGACAATGGTAATAATGTCATCACGGTCTCAGATACGGCTGAGTGGCAGGCTACCGTTGCGCCTATCTATGACAGCTGGGTTGCTGACATGAAAACCAAAGGCATTGATGGCCAGGCGTTGATTGATGAAGCTCGGGCATTGATGGCTGCATACAAATAATTTGTTGAGAGACAAATCGGTTAGGGCCGCGCGAGAACGTGCGGCCTGACCTTTTGGGGATACAAATATGCATGCGGTCATGCTGCGTTTGGCTAGAATTCTGGCTATCTTTGGAGGGGTGGTTCTGTCCGCGTTGATCCTTCTCACTTGTGCCTCCGTGATAGGCCGTGAGATCAATGCGACCTTGAATGGTGAGTTTTTTCAACAGCGCCTGCCTGGATTTGCCAACTGGTTGCTCAATCTTGGGGTAGGACCTGTCAATGGTGATTTTGAGCTGGTTGAAACCGGTGTTGCCTTTGCGATCTTTGCATTTTTACCTCTGTGCCAAATCACTGCGGGCCATGCGACGGTAGACATATTCACCTCCAAAATGTCCGCCGGTGCTAACCGTTTGTTGCGTGCAATTGCGGATATTTTGTTTGCCGCAGTTCTTGTTTTGATTCTGTGGCGCTTATTTGAGGGGACGATCTCCAAATACTCCAGCGGTGAAACAACGTTTCTCCTCCAGTTTCCAGTGTGGTGGGGCTATGTGGTGAGCCTTTTTGCTGCATCGGTTGGTGCACTTATTGGTATTTATGTGGCCTGTGTCAGGGTTCTCGAATTTTCGACTGCCTCGACCTTGCTGATTGAGGGTGAAGGATCAGACAATTGAGCGCTTTGGAAATCGGCGCTGCATCGTTTCCGGCGCTGATCATTCTTATCTTTCTTCGCATTCCAATTGGATTGGCGATGTTCCTCGTGGGCATGATCGGCATCATTTTGGTGACAGGTGATACCAATGTCATTTTCGGTCGCCTGAAGCACGAAGTGTACACAACGTTTTCAAGTTACTCACTTTCCATTGTTCCAATGTTTCTGCTGATGGGATATTTCGCCACATTGGGTGGCATGTCTCAAGCCTTGTTCAAAGCCGCGGAGAGTTGGCTCGGGCACAGACGCGGCGGTGTCGCAATGGCATCGATTGGTGCTTGTGCCGGTTTCGGCTCGATATGCGGGTCGTCCCTCGCAACGGCTGCAACCATGGGTCGGGTTGCCTTGCCTGAACTCAAAAAATACGGATATGCAGGTGGATTTTCGACCGCAACCCTGGCGGCGGGAGGCACGCTCGGCATTCTCATTCCGCCATCTGTAGTCCTTGTGATTTACGCCATTCTGACAGAACAAAACATTGCGAAGCTGTTTCTGTCTGCATTTGTCCCGGGTATTCTAGCGGCAATTGGATACATGATTGCTGTCCGACTATATGTGTATTTCTACCCCGAGCGGGCCGGCGTTAAAGAACGGGTTCCCTATTCAGAGCGGTTCAAGGCCCTTGTAGCTGTGTGGCCGGTAATTCTGGTTTTTGGTCTGGTTGTGGGGGGCATCTATCTTGGTTGGTTTACGCCAACAGAAGCCGCAGCAATCGGAGCCTTTGGCACGGCAGTTATCGCGTGGACCAATGGCGGACTTGCTCTTAAAACGCTTGAAGCAAGTTTTCTGTCGACAGCGCGTTCCACTGGCATGATTTTTTTCATTATTCTTGGAGCCGCAATTTACAACGGGTTTCTTGCGCTCACGCAATTGCCGCAAGAGGTTTCCGGATGGGTTGTAGACCAGGGTTTCAGTCCCTGGCTGGTACTCATCATCATATTGGTTTTTTATCTGATACTTGGCTGCCTTATGGACAGCCTGTCTATGATATTGCTGACAATTCCGATCTTCTTTCCGGTAATCTCTGCTCTGGATTTTGGACTTGTGTCCCTTACCGCGATGCAAGCAGAAGCCGCATTTCAGGCGTTGGCCGCTGTTCCTCCTCCAGATATTGCCCCTGCAATGCTGGAGCAGATCAATCAGGCAATCGCCTCTGGCCAGGAATTGACGCGGGAAATGCAGAAAGAGTTGGGCATTCGCGTGACAAAGGGCATCGCCAACCGGATGGCGTTGGAACAAACCGCAATATGGTTCGGTATTCTTGTTCTGATTGTTGTTGAAGTTGGCCTGATAACGCCACCTGTTGGGCTTAACTTGTTCGTGATCAATGCCATGGATAAGGATACCCCTATGATAGAAACCTACAAAGCTGTGCTGTTTTTTGTAGGCACAGACCTTGTAAGAGTGGGGATTCTGGTGGCTTTCCCGGGAATTACGCTGTTTTTGCTGCGTGCCTTTGGTTGATGGTAGCAGGGCCTTTCGGGGCATCAGGCTTAACCATATTTGTTTGTTTTAACAGACATATTTAACGTGGTATTAAGTGTTGAAACGTAGGGTCTCTGAAAGTCAGTCGGGATACCTAAATGCGCCTCAGAACAATTCTGTTCTTCGTCTTCTGTGTAATGGCAGTTGCGCCATTGGCTCTGTTTTGGTTTTTGCCAAATTCCAGTGTCCTCAATGATGAGCTTGAGGATGTTCGCGAGCGGCATTTGCTTATTGCAAAAAATCTCTCTGAAGAGCTTGCGAATTACCATGAGGATTTGGAGCAAATTTTTTCGTTTGTCAGGGCGAACTATTCAAACATCGGTGAAATAAGTGCATTAGACAGTCTTTTCCAAGGACTGGACGTTCGTCATTTCTGTGTTGTTGATGCTTCAACCGGTTCTGTGCTCAAGTCTATACACGCCGCTGGCCCTTTGTGTCCGGAGAGAGTTCCCGCACAACGTTTTCAAATTATTTTGGATTTGGTTGATGAAGATCCTAGCAAGATAGTGACCACAGGCGTGTTTCCAGCTTCTGATACCGAGAACGTCTTTTACTTACTTAACAAAGCTGAT
>JASJDO010000091.1 GCA_030065115.1 Rhizobiaceae bacterium
TGCCATCTGACAAGTGCTTCAAAACCTACCGTATTGCGTTCCTGCATGCTGACAATCGGTTGATAGAGAAGTGTGATCTCATTCCGTTCAACAAAAGACGACACAGTCATTCTGTTGGAAGATTTGCGCAAAGCGATTGAGCGGAATGAGATCACACTTCTCTATCAACCGATTGTCAGCATGCAGGAACGCAATACGGTAGGTTTTGAAGCACTTGTCAGATGGCAACATCCGAGGTTGGGAACCCTTATGCCGACGGACTTTGTTCCAATTGCCGAGCGGTCGGGCCTAATAAATCAGATCAGCATTCATGTGCTCAACAAGGCAACTGCAGACTTTGCCGATCTGATACGCAAAACCGAGCGTGACCTGTTTGTAAGTGTAAACATTTCAAGCCGCGAACTGTTGCGTCATGACATCGTCCAGGACATAGATCTTGCCCTTAAAAACTGTGGGCTTGATGCAAGCAGACTACGGATCGAAGTGACTGAAAGCATGGTCATGGACAATCCGGAACACTCAACCCAAATCCTCAAGCGCATAAAAGACCTGGGGGTTGGAATTTCACTGGATGACTTCGGAACCGGATATTCGAGCCTTTCCTATCTGCTTCGCTTCGCATTCGACACGATCAAGATCGACAAATCATTCGTCCAAGCACGCTCCCAGCACGAGCGTCTGGTTGTTCTTCGCTCGATCATCGCATTGGCCCACAGCCTTGATCAGTCGATCATCGCCGAGGGGATAGAGTATGAATCTGATGTTACTGATCTGCTTCAACTCGGCTGTGAATTTGCGCAAGGCTATTTCTTCGGCGAACCGATGAAAACAAGCGATGCTCTGAAAATGGTTATGGATGAAGCAGCTGCTCAAAAAGCCTAGTAGCTATTTTTTGGCTTATGCATGACCTATGTCGCTCGAAAGTGACGTTGAATTTATGCCCAACAAAGCGAGACTGGAATCATATCTTTTTTCGATATCAGTTTCAAAAATAATGCTTTCATCGGCATCCGCCGTAAGCCAACCGTTGGAGGCAATCTCATCTTCCAATTGGCCCGCTGCCCAACCCGAGTAACCCAATGCGATCAAGCTACTGTGTGGCCCCTCACCCAGTGCGAGTGAACGCAAAATATCGAGCGTCGCGGTCAGCCTGAGATTGCCATCCACATGCAAAGTGGAATCGCTGTCAAAACCTGTTGTGTGCAGGACGAAACCGCGACCTGGCTCTACCGGGCCACCGACATTTAGCGTTCGATCTTTGAATTGCTCGGAGACAAAATTAATTTCAGATTCTCTGATTATCTCAAGCTGTTGAAAAAATTCAGGCATGGTGGGTGTTTCAAGTGCCTGATTGACAATAAACCCCATCGCGCCTTCTTCCGAGTGCGCACAAAGGTAAATAACGCTTCGCTCGAAACGCTGATCACCCATTCCAGGCATCGCTATCAAAAACTTGCCGCAAAGGCTTGGAAACGATGTGTTGTCATTCATGACTTTATCTTAAATCACAAGCATCCGTTTTATGAAAGTAATTGATAACAGGACATTGGTTTAAAACTCACCTAAAAATGATTTTGCGGGTAATTTCGTAATTGGACCGGCTGTAGGTACATCACTAAAGTCAGAATAGTATCACTCCGAATAATGGAACCCGATGTGACAAGATTTATTCCGAGCTTTGTTTCCGCGTTTTTAATGCTGCTTGCGACCGCGGTCCCGCTTAATGCTGCAAGCTCAAACTGGGCTGATCTCGGCGGGGGCAAAGCGCGACTTGTGGCTGATTTTGATCCTGAAACGGGCGAGATCAACGCTGCAGTAGAAATCAAGTTAAACCGAGGTTGGGCGACCTATTGGCGTTACCCGGGATATACTGGCATCCCACCTATTTTTGATTTTTCTGCATCAAAAAATGTTTCCCTAGGCGAAATAAAATTTCCAACACCAAGTCTTCAGACAAGTGGCGGTTCGCGATACGCGGGTTACAAGAAATCGGTTATTTTTTCAATCAAGGGGAATGTGAGTGCAAACCAACTGCCTTCACTCTCGCTCGATATGCTGATTGGTGTCTGTGAGGAAATATGTATACCGGCAAAAGCCAACCTCGCCATTAATCAAGAACAATTCATGCAATCCGATCCTGTTGCGAAAAGGATCCTTTCAATTGCAAAGCTGAAAATGCCGACCCAGATGACAAGTGCCGAACTGGAGCTTGAAATAGCGGAAATCGGCGGCAAAACCTTGGAAATTTCCCTGTCACATCCAGTGGTTGACAAGCTCCCTGAACTATTTGTGGAAGGCCCGTCTGACTGGTATTTATCCCCCGCTAAATTTCAGGAAGCGAAGGATGGGAAACTCATATTTCACCTTGATCTGAAAAACGTGCCAGATGGCGCAGAAGTCACACTAGACAAACTGTCGCTGACCTTTGTTTCCGGGGCAAAGGGAATCGAAATCCGGGATTGATCCAGCCTTTAAAGGGCTTATATCAATCCCAGTATTAAATCCGGAGAAAATTCATGACGATTGCAGTTGGCGAAAAACTACCCAGTTCAACATTCACCCTGATGTCCAGCGATGGTCCGATACAAAAATCCACAGATGAGTTGTTTGCAGGCAAGAAAGTTGTTTTATTTGGTGTTCCAGGAGCCTTCACGCCTACCTGTAATCTTAACCACCTCCCAGGCTATGTTACCCACGCGGATGCAATAAAGGCCAAGGGTGTCGACGATATCGCTGTCGTTTCAGTGAACGATGTGTTTGTCATGAACCAGTGGTCTGAAACCTCCGGAGGAGACGCCGGAATTCATTTTCTCGCTGATGGAAGTGGCGAATTTACCAAAGCGGTCGGCCTAGATATGGACATGTCGGCATTTGGCATGGGAACCCGTTCCATGCGCTACTCCATGATTGTGGACGACGGAACAGTCTCCGTATTAAACATTGAAGACTCGCCAAAAAATGCGGTCGCATCCGGTGCAGAGACCATAATAGAAGCGCTATAAATCAGCGTTTGTATTTTTCCATGCCAAGGCGGGCGAGTTCGTCCGCCTTTTCATTTTCGGGATGGCCCGCATGGCCTTTCACCCAGTGCCAGTTGACTTTGTGGCGTGATACTGCTGCATCCAATGCTTGCCAAAGTTCAGCATTCTTGACCGGCTTCTTGTTTGCGGTCTTCCAACCGTTTTTCTTCCAGCCATAAATCCAGCCAGTCATTCCGCCCTTCACATATTGGGAATCCGTCGTTAGTTCGACTTCGCACTTTTCTTTCAATGCATTAAGCGCTTCGATTGCCGCGGTGAGTTCCATTCGGTTGTTGGTTGTTTCTGCCTCACCACCACAGAGTTCTTTTTCATTTGCCCCAAAGCGTAGCAAGGCGCCCCATCCACCGGGTCCGGGATTTCCGGAGCATGCACCATCAGTCCAGATTTCAACCTGCTTCATGTGAGATCGATTCCGTAGTCAGACGCGCTCTCCACATGACGATGGAAACGTAATTTTTCAATATATTCCGAAGGATCTTTTGGCGTGACCAATGCGCCAACAGGCACATTCAGCCAGTCGTACAATCTGGTCAATAGAAACCGCAATGCAGAACCACGACAAAGGACTGGCAAGGCATCCGCCTCCCGATCAGACAGCGGCCGGACCGAATTATACCCACGGAGCAATTTGGCAGCCTTTGTCACATTAAAAGAATTATCGGCTTCAAAGCACCATGCGTTCAGGCAAATGGCTACGTCATAGGCGAGCAGGTCATTGCAGGCGAAATAGAAGTCGATCAGTCCTGACAGCTCTCCTTTCAGGAAAAACACATTGTCAGGAAAGAGGTCTGCATGAATAACACCGGATGGTAGATCAGCGGGCCAGTTGTCATTGAGAAAGGCCAGTTCCTCGCGGATCATGGCACTCAGCCCCATTGCGACTGTTTCTGTTTGCCTGCCGGACATCTCAAAAAGCGGCTCCCAGTCTTTGGGTGCGAGGGCATTTTCCCGTGTAAGTTCAAATCCTGCACCGGCAAGATGCATCTGAGCCAATGCTTGGCCAACCTGCTCGCAGTGAGATGGATTGGGCCGTTTGACAGAATTGCCATCCAGAAAACTGATGATAGCCGAAGGACGCTCCGCCAGCTCGCCCAAAACCCTGCCATCACGCATTGCAATTGGTCGTGGACATATAACACCATTTTCGGCCAGATGATCTTTTAGCCCTAAGAAAAACGGCAAGTCGTCTTTCTTTACGCGCTTTTCGTAAAGCGTGAGAATATGCATGCCATTGTCTGTCGAAAGAAGGTAGTTGGAATTCTCAACTCCTTCTGCAATTCCCTTCAGGGAATGCAATTCGCCAATGTCGTATTGCTTCAGATATTCAACCAGCTCGTTGTCTGGAATTTCGGTGTAAACCGCCATCTAAAATCCTACTAGCCGTTCACAAACGCCATGTCTTCGGAAGTCAGCTCAGTATCACGAAGATCACGCGCTACCAGAAACTCTTCATCCTCTTTCACTGTCTCCACAAGATCGAGTGTCAGGTCAAAGCGCTCACGAAACGCTTCGATGATTTCATTCACTAATATCTCGGGCGCTGAAGCACCAGCAGACAGGCCCACAATCTTTGCACCTTCCATTTCAGACCATGGAATTTCGGCAGCCTTTTGAACCAGACAAGATCGGGCCGCACCCGCTCGGGTAGCAACTTCCACCAAGCGCTTCGAATTTGAAGAATTCGGAGCTCCAACGATCAGAAAATGATCCGCATCTTTTGCTGCCAATTTAACAACTTCCTGACGGTTTGTTGTTGCATAACAAATCGATTCTGCTGCCGGAGCCTGAAGATTTGGGAATCTTTCTTTCAACGCATGAATTACCTCAGCAGTATCATCAACCGAGAGCGTTGTTTGGGTAACAAATCCCAATGCATCGGGATCTGAGGGTTGATAGGCGTTTGCCTGTTCCACATCTTCAATCAATGTAATTTCGTCCGCTTGCACCTGCCCCATCGTGCCGATGACCTCAGGATGGCCTGCGTGACCAATCAACAGCACATGCCTTCCCTGACGGATATGCCGGATTGCTTGCTTGTGAACCTTTGAAACCAGCGGGCAGGTTGCATCAAGATAATGCAAGTTCAAACTCTCTGCATTCGCTGGAACGGACTTCGGAACACCGTGAGCAGAAAATATAACAGGTTGATCAGTGGGGGGAATTTCATCGAGCTCTTTGACAAAGATCGCACCCTTTTGCTCAAGCCCCTCAACCACGTATCGATTATGCACGATCTCATGACGGACATATACCGGAGCACCGTATTTTTTGAGGGCGAGAACGACCATTTGAATGGCACGGTCGACACCGGCACAAAAACCTCTTGGCCCACACAGCCTCAATGTAAGGGGTTGCTTATTCATCATTTTCTGCTCGTCTTCGTGAGAACAAGAAATATCCTCCCACGCCAAGCAAGGTCAAGGCAAGTCCATACCAAGTCACTGCATACTGAAGATGGTTGTTGGGGAAATCAGTAATAGTCGTCCCCCCCTTTGGCCACATACCCGGGATTTCAGCTTCCAGTTGATCCAAAATTACGGGGAGATATTTTTCAGTTTCCCCTTTCATTGCCGACGCCATTTCAGAAACATTTCGCCAATAGAACTCTTTCGTCTCGGGGCTGTTATCGAGTGATCCAAGTGGCCTTTCATTCAATGGAAAGCGCAATAGCGCTTCCACACGTTGCGGCCCTTCTACCAACCCTTGCGGACGTTTGTCGGGATTTTTGAGATCGAATGGCACGAAACCGCGATTGACGATTACCCGTGTGCCACCATCCATCAATAACGGCGTATGAACATTCCATCCGGACGCGCCACCCTTTCCGGTTGTGAAAAAATAGACTTCGGATGAATGATCAAATTCTCCCGTCACAGATACTGGTTGATATTCCTGTGTATCTTTTTCCAAACCAGACTTGGAAAGCTCAGACAGGCGTTTTGGATCAGATGCGATCCGTTGATCGATCGTTTCGATAAGTGCTTCTTTCCAGTGGAGGCGCTTCACCTGCCATGTTCCAAGACTGATGAGAACTGCCAGTCCCAGGGCCATGCAAGTCAGCAGGATCAGATTGGAGCGGTTAATCATTTTCTGTACCCAGCTTGCCTTCTTTTGCCTTGGTCTGGAACTGCAATGAAATCATGATACCCTTTGCGAAGCGCAAACCCCAGATGGATAGAGCAATGATAACTGGTGTCCAAAGGATCACCTGCAACCAAATTGGGGGATTCAAGCTTGTTTGCAATGCAAGCGCCAGAGCAGTGATGACAAAGCCAATAATCAGAATGACAAACACTGCAGGCCCGTCTCCGGAATCAATAAATGCGTAGTCGAGGCCACATGCCATACATCGCAATGCCGGTTTCAAAATCCCTTGGAACAACCTGCCCTGCCCACAGCGCGGGCAGCATCCTTTCAAACCAACCTGAAAGGCATCCGGTGTAATATAGGTTTGGCGATCGGCCATTGATTATTCCATAAATCCAAACTCAAACGAAAAAGGCGGCCAAACGGACCGCCTCCTCAACAATCATTGTTCTTTTTGTTTAGTGTGCCGCAATGGTTGCGCCCCAGCTTGCCCAAACATAAATGCAGCAGAACAGGAACAGCCACACTACGTCAACGAAGTGCCAGTACCAGGCTGCTGCCTCGAAACCGAAATGTTTTTCAGCGGTAAAGTGGCCAGCCATCGCACGGAACAAACACACGATCAGGAAGATTGTTCCGACCAAGACATGGAAACCATGGAACCCTGTCGCCATGAAGAATGTTGCACCGTAAATCGATTCCGAGAATGTGAATGGTGCTTCGACATACTCGTAGGTTTGAACGAAACTGAACAATACTCCCAGCAGAACAGTAACAAACAGCATGCCTTTTAGGGTTTTCCGGTCTCCTTCGATAAGCGCATGGTGCGCCCAGGTTACGGTTGTACCAGAAAGTAGCAGGATCACGGTGTTAAACAACGGCAGATGCCATGGATCTAGAACCTCAATTCCCTGTGGCGGCCAGATGCCACCGGTGTGCTCGACACGGGCTACTTGCGCAGCTTCTCCCGGGAACAGGCTTGCATCAAAGAACGCCCAGAACCAGGCAACGAAGAACATGACTTCTGAAGCGATGAACAGAAGCATGCCATAACGCAAATGCAGGGATACAACACGCGTGTGATGCCCTTCATGGCTTTCTTTGACTGTATCGCTCCACCAGGCGAACATCGTGTAAAACACAATTGCCAAACCGATCAGAAGAAGGGTTGGCCCGCCACTGGCCAAATTCATGCCAGCAACAATAAAGTCGCTTTCCGCGAGCGCCCGCATGTAAGCGACACCGCCAAAGGCCATGATCAATGCGCCAATACTACCGATCAATGGCCATGGGCTCGGATCGATGATGTGATAATCGTGGTTTACGTTATGACCGTCAGCCATTTTGAACTCCCAGTTTACAACCGGCTTCCCCCGGATGGTAGTTGTTACAAATTCCCGTTTTCAGATACGCCAGTGTCAAGTTCTGCCTGTTCGGCAGTCATTTCTTCCGGTGTCGTATCACTCTCGTAAAAAGTATAGGAAAGGGTGATTGTGCTAAGCCCTTTCATCGTTTCTTCCTTGTCCATGTCAGGATCAACATAAAACACAACCGGCATTTCCAGTTTTCCGCCTGGTTGTATATATGTATCGGTAAAGCAAAAGCATTCGACCTTGTTGAAGAATACGCCTGTTGCCTGCGGTGTTACGTTGAAGCTTGCCATGCCCACAATCGGCTCATCCGACAGATTTTCCGCAACATAGTTTACAACCATTGTCTCACCCATCTTGAGCGAAACCTGCCGTTGTTCTGGCGCAAACTTCCAATCCAGATTAGACGCAGTATTTGCGTCAAAACGAACGTTTATCTTCCGGTCGATAACGTTGATCGCATCGGTGAGTTCCGCCCGTTGGGTCGTTCCGCCATATCCGGTCACCTGGCAAAACAATTCGTATAGCGGCACCGATGCATAGGCCAAGCCCCCCATACCAAGAACCATGCCAACGCACATAGAGACAACACTGGTGTTGCTCCTTGATAGTTTGGAATCTGGTTGGTTCACGTTCATAGAGATACCTATAATGGACGTTGCAGAATGTTTGCACCAAGCTTGGCTTGTGTACCAAAATACAAGAGCACAACGAAAGCAGCCAACACGAGAGCAATAATGATATTTCGAGACCGTTGAGCCTTCTTTTGGGCGTCAGTCATCGAAACCGTTTCCTGAGTGAATTTGCCTTCAGCCATCAGCCAATCACCCGCATTATAACCGCTTCAGTCCCAAGCGCTGCAAAGATTGCAAAGAGATAAAAAATCGAGAACCCAAACAGCTTCTTTTCAAAGCCATAGTGTTCGTTCTCTGAACCGTTTTTCCATACCTTGAAAGAGAGCCACAAGAACCGCGCTCCCAAAGCCGCAGAAAATACGCCGTAATAAATGGACGCAAATCCAAGCACTGCCGGAAGGATACCAGACAGCGCCAACAAGACCGCATAACCCAAAATCTGGTTCCGTGTTGAACGCTCACCTGCCACGTTTGGCAGCATTGGAACCGATGCGTTTTCGTAGTCTTTTAGGCGGAACAAAGCCAAAGCCCAAAAATGCGGCGGTGTCCAAAGGAAGATGATTGCAAACAGGACAATACTTTCGATCGTCACGGAACCAGTCATTGCAGCCCATCCGATCATTGGAGGAAATGCACCTGCTGCGCCACCAATCACTATGTTCTGAGGTGTCGAGCGCTTCAACCACATCGTATAAATGACTGCATAAAAGAAAATCGTAAATGCAAGGAGAAATGCCGACAGCCAGTTCACCATCAATCCGAGCGTTATCACAGAGAAGACGGAAAGGATAATACCAAACGACAATGCTTGGTCTGGTGTCACAGCACCGGTTGGAACAGGACGTTTCGCGGTTCTGTCCATCACAGCATCAATGTCAGCATCGTACCACATGTTCAAAGAGCCTGAGGCTCCGGCGCCGATGGAAATGCACAGTATGGCAATAAAGCCAAGCAATGGATTGATATTGGCAGGTGCCAGCAACATTCCGACAAAAGCGGTGAAGATGACCAGATACATGACCCGGGGCTTCATCAAACGATAATAATCTCCCGGCATCGCCGAGGAGATCAATACATCATCCGATTTTGTCTCAATTGCTTCTACTGACATGTTCACATCCAACGAGGATGAACCGCCGAATCTGGGTCCGGCGGTTCAAAGAATTTCTTTACTTGACCTTAGGCAGGGTTTCCCACTGGTGGAATGGAGGCGGTGAAGGCAGCTCCCACTCGAGCGTTGTTGCACCCTCGCCCCAAGGATTGTTCTCCGCAGCTCTCTTGCGAGAGAATGCCTCAAACACAATGAAGAGGAAGAGGATCACTGAGGCACCTGAGAGATAAGAGCCAAGCGATGAAACATAGTTCCAACCTTCAAAGGCTGCCGGATAATCAACATAGCGACGCGGCATGCCTTGCAGACCCAGGAAGTGCTGCGGGAAGAAGGTCACGTTCACACCAATGAAGAACATCCAGAAATGAAGTTTCGCCAGGAATGAATTGTACATGTAACCCGTCATTTTCGGGAACCAGTAATACCAACCAGCAAAGATTGAGAACACAGCGCCCATGGACAGCACGTAGTGGAAGTGAGCAACCACGTAGTAGGTGTCATGGAAAGCACGGTCCAGCCCGGCGTTTGCAAGTTGCACACCTGTCACGCCACCGAGGGTGAAGAGGAAGATAAATCCAATCGCCCACAACATTGGTGTACGGAATGTGATTGAACCGCCCCACATGGTCGCGATCCACGAGAAAATCTTCACGCCAGTTGGCACAGCAATCACCATGGTTGCGAACACGAAGTAACGCTGTGTATCAAGTGACAGACCAACAGTATACATGTGGTGAGCCCACACGATGAAGCCTACAGCACCAATGGCAATCATCGCCAACGCCATTCCCATATAGCCAAAAATCGGCTTTCTTGAGAACGTTGAAACGATATGGCTGACAATACCGAAGCCCGGCAAAATCAGAATGTACACTTCCGGGTGACCGAAGAACCAGAACAAATGCTGGAACAGTATTGGATCGCCGCCGCCATCTGGAACAAAGAAGGTTGTGCCAAAGTTACGGTCTGTCAGCAGCATTGTGATTGCACCAGCAAGCACAGGCAATGACAGAAGAAGAAGGAAAGCAGTAATCAATACAGACCATGCAAACAGAGGCATTTTGAACAAGGTCATGCCTGGAGCACGCATGTTGAAGATGGTTGTAATGAAGTTGATCGCACCCAGGATTGATGAAGCACCTGCAATGTGCAATGAGAGGATCGCGAGATCCATTGCCGGGCCTGGCTGACCTGCCAAAGAAGATAGCGGCGGATAGATGGTCCAACCACCACCAACACCGTTGGCACCAGCAGGGCCTTCAACAAACATTGATGTTAGAAGAAGAAGGAATGCAGGCGGCAACAACCAGAACGAAATATTGTTCATTCGAGGAAATGCCATGTCGGGCGCACCAATCATGATGGGCACCATCCAGTTGGCAAAACCGCCGATTAGCGCGGGCATCACCATGAAGAAGATCATGATCAGGCCGTGACCGGTAGTGAACACGTTATAAACATGCGGGTCGCCGAAGTACTGAAGACCCGGCTCCTGCAATTCAAGCCGCATTACGACGGAGAGAAGCCCGCCAACAATCCCTGCAAAAATCGCAAAGATCAGATACAGCGTACCGATATCTTTGTGGTTGGTTGAATAGAACCAGCGCTTGAAAAAGCCTGGCTTGTGATCGTGTGCAGCGTCTGCAGTAGCCATGGTATCTATCTCCCCGACCTATTCAGAAGCCTGGCTTTGCGCCAGCTTGATGTTTTTCTTGTCTTCGATTGCGGCAATCAACTGCTTGTTCGCCGTGTCCAGATCCGCTTCAGCAACCGTCTGTTGCCACGCTTCAAACTCAGGACGCTCAACAACCCGCACCGCAATCGGCATATAAGCATGAAACTTGCCACAAAGCTCAGAACACTGACCGTAGTAAATGCCTGTCTTGTTGGCCTTGAACCAGGTTTCGTTTACCCGGCCCGGTATAGCATCCATCTTGATGCCAAAAGCTGGCATTGCCCAGTTGTGTATAACGCCACTTGGGTCAGCAGTTACAAGCACGCGGATCATTTCTCCAACAGGCACGACAACTTCGTTGTCAACCGCGAGAAGGTTCGGGTACTGTTCGAGGTCGGTTTTACCAAGATCAATCCGCTCCTGCTGCGCTTCTTCCGCAGACTGTTCAGGCTTTACAGTTGAGCCAATCAGGAATGATTCAAATGAGATTTCGCTATCGTCCTGATATTCATATTCCCAGTGCCAGGATTGGCCGGTTGCCTTGATTGTGAGTGTAGGCTCTTCCTCTGGTTGAAGCTGATCGTCCAGAAGCTGGAATGAAGGCACAGCGATTGCAATCAGGATGACGATTGGCGCTACAGTCCAGACAACCTCAACCATGGTATTGTGGGTTGTTTTTGAAGGATTTGGGTTACTGCGTGCGTTGAATTTCAACATTACCCAAACCAACAGCAGCATCACAAAGATGGTAATCGGCGTAATAAACCAGAATGTGTAAGTATCAAACCACTCGATCTGAGCCATCATGTCTGAACCGGCTTCTTGGTGCCATAATCCCCATTCACTGGGTTGAGCTGCCAAAGCGGTCGCGGTCATCCCCATTGCCAGCGAAAGGCCGGAAATGATTGCAGTGAGCGCCTTCATTCATATTCTCCCGTATCAAAACGTCAGGGCCGCTTCCCCATCGAAACGGTGGCCCGAAAAACTAGACGCAAATACCCTGTGTCGGACGCACCTGCGGCTTTGAGTTTCTAAAACCATATCATCGCCAAGGGTGCAATCGGCATAAGCAATTATTCTGTGCGGCAAATTTGCACGATTCCTGAAAAATGGGCTTTTTCCGAGACTGGGTGCAGAAATTCCCGATTTTTTGGCTAAACACGGGTTTTTGATGCCCGGCTCCCCAAAATAAACACAGTGTGGAGACTAATCCGTTCGATGAGGGATTGATCTCCAAGAATGGGTCACTTTACAAAATATTAACCCTGTATAAATGGTTTTCCTCTTGGTTGATGGTCAGAAAGATTACCGATTCGGAATAGGCTTATGGTGAGTATCAGACAAAATATCGCGACCCTGCTCTCAGCTGGTTTAGTGGCATTGGCGACAATTGGTTCAGCTAGTGCACAAGGTACAGTGAAGTCCTCACATGGCGCATGGTCAATGGTTTGCGACACTCCACCCGGCGCATCTTCAGAACAATGTGCCCTGATGCAAAATGTGGTTGCACAGGATCGCTCAGAAGTCGGTCTTTCGGTTGTTGTGCTTCGAACTGCAGACAAGGAATCCGAAATCATGCGCGTCTTGGCGCCACTGGGTGTGCTTTTGCCAAACGGTCTTGGTCTTAACGTGGACGGCAAGGACATCGGGCGCGCATATTTTGTCCGTTGCTTCCAGGATGGATGCTATGCGGAGGTTATTCTGCAGGGTGAATTGCTGGAAACCCTCAAAAAGGGCAATACTGCCACGTTTATCGTTTTCCAAACGCCCGAAGAGGGCATTGGAATCCCGGTCGATTTGAGCGGATTTTCAGACGGATACTCCAAAATTCCGTAGAGCAAAGAATATCCTGCTAGGAATTTGTGTTTTCCACATTATCTATAAGTACCAGTAACACTCTTGCCATTCGATGGAGAACTTTATGGATTCCCTGATTGACCAATTTGATATTGATCGCACACAGGTCGAGCGCGTTCTGAAAGACTCAATCGGCAACGCAGATGATGGGGAACTCTTTCTGGAATATGCCGAAACAGAGGCGCTTGTTTTTGACAATGGCAAACTGAAAACCGGAACCTTCGATACGCGGCAGGGATTTGGTCTCCGGGCTGTTGCAGGAGAAGTGTCAGCCTACTCGCATTCTGGTGACATGACGGAAACCGGCCTGAAACGTGCGGCTGATGCGGTTCGTGCGGTTCAATCTGGCCAAGGCGGCAATTATGCGGATGCGCCGCGAGGCACGAACAGGCAACTATATTCCCCGGATAATCCGATTGGTGCTCCAAGCTTCGAAGAAAAAGTCAAACTGTTGGAAACGATCGATGCACATGCTCGCAACCTCGACGAACGTGTTCGCCAGGTGACGGTTTCATTGGCCGGAAGCTGGCAGGTCGTTGAAATTCTTCGCGCGGACGGACATTTCGTTAAGGACATCCGGCCATTGGTTCGGATTGGTATCAATATTGTGGCCGGTGAAGGCGACAGGCAGGAAAGTGGCTCATACGGTTTTGGCGGGCGTTCCGGTTTCGGCGATTTCGTCACAGTAGATAAATGGCAACATGGCGTCGACGAAGCCCTACGCATGGCACTGGTCAATCTTGAAGCTGTTCCAGCCCCTGCTGGCACGTTCGATGTGGTTCTGGGCGCAGGCTGGCCCGGTGTCATGTTGCATGAAGCGGTCGGGCACGGGCTTGAAGGCGATTTTAACCGCAAGAAAACTTCTGCCTTTTCAGAATTGATGGGGCAGCAGGTTGCCTCCAAAGGCGTGACGGTTGTCGATAATGGTACGATAGACGGACGTCGTGGATCGTTGTCTGTGGATGATGAAGGGACGCCAACCAATGAAACCGTGTTGATCGAAGACGGCATTCTGGTCGGCTATATGCAGGACCGCCAAAATGCCCGCCTGATGGGTGTTGAATCAACTGGCAATGGACGACGTCAATCCTATGCACATCAACCCATGCCGCGCATGACCAACACCTACATG
>JASJDO010000092.1 GCA_030065115.1 Rhizobiaceae bacterium
AGAAATATTGCTGACCTTTCAGGCTGGTGTGTCCGTCTCGACCGATGATGATATGATCATGTACCGTAATGCCAAGCGATGCTGACACTTCATTCACCTTCCGCGTCATCTCAATGTCGGCTTTTGAAGGGGTTGGATCGCCCGATGGATGGTTGTGCACCAATATGATTGCTGTTGCAGAGAGTTCCAAAGCTCGCTTGACGACTTCTCTGGGATAAACCGGCGTGTGGTCCACTGTACCGGTATGCTGAACCTCGTCGCAGATGAGCTTGTTCTTCTTATCCAGAAACAAAACACGGAATTGTTCGCGTTCTTCATAAGCCATGATCGCCTTGCAATAATCCAAAACCGAACTCCAGGATGACAGCAAAGGACGCTCGCGGATCTCGGATGAAACAATCAACTGGCTGGCTGCTTTTACCACCTGAAAATCTGTAATGGTTGCCTCGCCAATACCCTTGACTTCACGCAGGCGTGCAGGGGAGGCGTTCAACACCTCGGAGAAACTGCCAAAAACGGCGATAAGCCGTTTTGCCAAGGGTTTGGTATCCTTGCGGGGAATAGACCTAAATAATACGAGTTCCAACATTTCGTATTCAGCAAGAGCTGAAGCGCCAGCCCGCCGAAACTTGGCTTTGAGCCGTTCGCGGTGTCCGCGGAGCATTTCTGTATTGTTTTGAGGCTCGGAAAAGCCTTCCAGATTCTGCATCATTGGCCCCCACACGACCGTTGATTACTTAATTCTTGTCTTAACAGATGTCCCGATCAGCGAAGAGAGACATACATGTTAAGTTACACATATGGCGGTAGTGTATATCCAGAGGGAGAGGTCGTAAATATCTCACAGCCATCTTCTGTTACACCCACACTATGCTCATATTGCGCGGTCAAAGAACGATCACGCGTCACTGCTGTCCAACCGTCAGACAAAACCTTTACACTGGGTCTGCCGAGGTTGATCATGGGCTCAATCGTGAAAATCATGCCTGGACGCAGTTCCACACCTTCGCCAGCCCGCCCGTAGTGCAAGATGTTCGGTGCGTCATGAAACAGTTTTCCGACCCCATGACCACAGAATTCGCGAACAACGGAGCAGCGCTGAGATTCAGCATAGATTTGAATCGCTTCACCAATGTGACCGGTCGTATTTCCTGGTTTTACGGCCTCTATGCCTAGCATTAGAGAATTGTAGGTCACTTCGATGAGGCGTTCTGCGGCACGTTTTATTTCGCCAACGGGATACATGCGGCTAGAATCCCCATGCCAACCATCAACCACATATGTGACATCAACGTTGACAATGTCGCCCTCGCGAAGTGGCTTTTCGTTGGGAATACCATGGCAAACCACATGATTTATTGAGGTGCAGCAGGACTTGCGATATCCCCGATAGTTCAATGTGGCCGGAAGTGCATCATGAGCCTTGCCGAACTCCACGACAAAATCGTCGATATCCTGAGTGGTTGTGCCGGGCTTAATGAGATGGGACAACTCATCAAGGCAACGAGCGGTCAGTTGGCAGGCAGTGCGCATGCCATCAAAATCCATATCATTGTAGATTTTGATCGATCCAGTGTTTTTAAGGGGAGCCTGTGCGGCTTCAATATACGCTGTCATGTGCCCATCTCATCTATTCAACACTCATAATATTGGGATCAAATCCAGTGCGTCAATGCGGTCTTCGCGCACATCGCATCGGATGGCATGTGCTTCAACGCCTGCCTGAGTGGCCCTTTCAAACGCGGCTGCATAATTCGGGTCAAGGTCCGCAGCGATCTTGAACCGGTCGCCATCGCCACGTTGGATAACATAGAGCATGGCAGCCCGATTGCCTTTTGCAACTTCGTTCGCCATTTCTTCCAGATGTTTTGCACCGCGCGCAGTAACGCTGTCAGGAAATTCATGAATGCCCGGTGTTCTGACAAAATGAACGTTTTTGACTTCCACGAAAACGCTTGGCGCATTTTCAGTTTCAAGCAGGATGTCAATGCGGGAATTCTCTCCATATCTGACTTCTGTTTTCAGTATATCGAACCCTGTGAGAGCAGGAATTCGTGAAGCCTGTATTGCCTCAACCGCCAACTTGTTTGGCATGTTCGTGTTGACGCCAACAAGCGTTCCACCAACCTCAACCATTTCAAGCGAATATCGCAATTTTCGTTTTGGGTTCCCACTATCCGATATGAAAGCGGGAATACCCGGCTCCGTCAATCCAAGCATTGAGCCAGGGTTCGCGCAGTGGACGGTTATCACTTCACCGGATTCCAACTGAACATCCGCCAGGAAACGCTTGTAGCGTTTCACCAGCGTGGTTCGTGTCAGAGGGGTTTCAAATTGCATCTAAAGGCATGAAGCTAGAAGAAGCCACCCGGGTTCCACCAACCGGATTTTTTGGGCTTGCTTTCTGTTTCCTCAGATGAGACCGATTCAGGTTCTTCCAATGATTGCGCAGCTGGTGCAGCTTCGGATGTTGTTTCTTCGACTACTTCTTCAGCAACAGTCTCCACCGGCTTACGGCGGGTGGTCCTGCGTTTCGGCCTTGGCGGCTCATTTTTCTCCACCGTTTCCGTTTCGTCTGTAGCTTTAGCTGGAGCTTCCTCAACAGGTTCCGGTTTTGGCTTTACTGGAGCCTTGCGGCGCACAGTACTGCGGCGTTTCGGCTTTTCATCCTCGGCGGAGTCCGACGCAACGCCTTCTGCAGCTGCTTCTTCTTTGGTTTCAACAGTATCTGCAGGGGCATCAGAAACCTTAGGCTCGTCAGCCTCTGCTGCTTCCTCTATAGCGTTTTCTTCTGCGCCACCGCGTGCCTTTTTGCCACCTCGTTTTCCGCGTCGCCGTTTCTTGCGAGGCTGGTCCTCATCATCGTCAGTTACCGTTGCTTCGACTTCGGAATCTTCAGTTGACGTAATGTCTTCCTGTGCATTTTCGGCATCAGCGTTTTTGTTGCCACGCCGCCCACGACCACGCTTTCTGCGTCCGCCTTTTTCCTCTTCGTCAGAAGCGTCATCAGGGTCCAATGCTTCCAGAGCTGCGTCGTTCTGGAACCCGATCGGAGCAGGGGAGCCATCGCCTTTGGCAGGATCGCCTTTCACAAGCTTGAAATCCTGACCTGTAATATCGGCGTTGCCTTCCACCAGGATCTTCAGACCATAGCGTCTTTCCAGATCAATCAATGCTTCGCGTTTATGATTGAGGATGTAAATCGCAATTGAAGGTGTGGTTTGTACAATGCAGTCATATTTGTTGTGACGGCTGACATGTTCTTCAACCGAACGGAAGACATGCAGTGCAATGGAAGATTCGGAGCGAACATACCCTGTGCCTGCGCACTGGGAACAAACATCCATGGTGCTTTCAAGAACTGAGGCACGCATCCGTTGACGTGACATTTCCATCAAGCCAAAATGTGAAATCCGGCCGACTTGAATGCGGGCCCGGTCATTTTTCAGGCATTCCTTGAGTTTTTTCTCCACCGCACGGTTGTTGCGGCGTTCTTCCATGTCGATGAAGTCGATAACAATCAGACCCGCCAAATCGCGAAGGCGAAGTTGACGTGCAACTTCCTGAGCCGCCTCAAGATTGGTCTGAAGAGCCGTATCCTCGACTGAATGCTCGCGTGTCGAGCGGCCCGAGTTAACATCAACTGCAACAAGTGCTTCGGTTTGGTTGATAACCAGGTAGCCACCCGATTTAAGGGTAACTTGCGGTGAAACCATCTCTTCAAGGTGAGATTCCACGCCATATTTGGCAAAAATCGCCTGATTGCCCTTGTGAAGCTTCACCTTCTTGGCGTGGCTTGGCATCAGCATGGTCATGAAGTCTTTGGCTTCTTTGAAACCCTCTTCGCCAGCAACAATAACCTCGCCTGTGTCCTTGTCGTAAAGGTCGCGGATCGAACGCTTGATCAAGCTGCCTTCTTCGTAGACAAGGCACGGTGCTGTCGAAGACAGTGTCAGCGTGCGGACTTGCTCCCAGAGCCGCATCAAATATTCAAAATCACGTTTGATTTCCACGTCAGTGCGAGACGCCCCTGCGGTACGCAGAATAACGCCCATGCCGTTTGGAACTTCCAGTTCTGTGGCAATTGCCTTCAAACGCTTGCGGTCTGCCGCATTGGTGATTTTCCGGGAAATACCACCGCCACGCGCCGTATTTGGCATTAGAACAGAATACCTGCCTGCCAGGGACAAGTAAGTGGTAAGGGCAGCACCTTTTGTGCCGCGCTCTTCCTTGACTACTTGCACCAACAAGACCTGCCGGCGCTTGATCACTTCCTGAATTTTATACTGCTTGCGGCTGCGACGCGGTTGCGGAACTTCTTCCATCGCATCTTCCTGGCCGACCGATTCCACATCGGTATCCCCATCTTCGGAATCACTCGCCTCGTCAGAGGTTTCATCATCCGTGCTGGCTTCAGCCTTTTCCGCTTCCTCCTCAGCCTTTATCTTGCGCGATGAGCGGCGGCGTGCAGGTTTCTTCTTTGGCTTTTCTTCGTCCGTCTCAGAAACTTCTTCGGATGCAGTCTGCGATTCTGCATCACCTGAAGCGGCGTCTGACGTGGGCTCGGCTACTTCGGCAGATTTGCCATCCTCAGAAGCCTCTTCTGAAGCAGTCTCAGCCTCAACTTCCGCATTCTTGCGTTTGCGTGGTCGCGAAACCCGCTTGCGTTTGGGTTTTGCCTCTTCTTCTACTACTGGTTCCGCAGATGCTTCTTCAGCCTCTGTACCTGTGTCATCACTGTCCACAGCCTCATCATCGTCACCTGATGGTAATTCCTCGGAGATCTCATCCATCTCGACCATGGCAGCCATGGTAGTTGGAGGCGTATCATCACCGTCGCCAGCATCTGAACCATTAGCAGGGGTATCAGCTGTTTTATTCGCATCCGAAGCTTCCGCTTCTTCTTCGACCTTTTTCTTTGCAGCAGGTTTACGCCGTGTTGTACGGCGACGAGGTTTCTTCGGTGCTTCCTCTTCCTTGGTCTCTACGGTCTCAGCGGTTTCTGCAGAGTTGTCGCCAACATCCGCATCATTGCTTGTTTCTGCTGGAGCCTCAGAGGCGGTCTCTGGTTGAACGGACCCGGAAGCGTTTTCTTCTGATGCCGTAGTTGTGCCGCTATCTGCTTCACCATCCGCAGCAATTTCTTGCGCACCGCCTTCTTCGGTATTTTCATCACCGTTTTCTGCGTTTGCTGCATCCTTTTTTGAGCGTGAACGCCGGTTCCGGTTTCGTCGCGATTTTCTCTTGGGCGCCTCATCATCCTCATCATCAGAACCGGTTTCCATTTCCGCTTCATCTGCTTCACGGGCAGCACGAGCTTCTTCCGCTTCCGCATCAAGCAGCGCCTGGCGGTCAGCAACGGGGATCTGATAATAGTCTGGATGAATTTCGGAGAAAGCCAGGAAACCGTGGCGGTTGCCACCATAATCTATGAACGCAGCCTGTAACGAGGGTTCGACCCTTGTTACTTTCGCCAGATAGATATTTCCTCTTAGTTGCTTCTTCTCCTGTGACTCAAAATCAAATTCTTCAATACGGTTTCCGCGAACGACCGATACCCGGGTTTCCTCGGGCTGGCTCGCGTCGATTAACATTTTGTTGGACATGAATCCTTAACTCCGCAGGCCTTTCCAGCGGAGGTGGCAACAATAAGTGTTCCAGCCGTGTTAGGGCGTGTCTCAAAAACTCACCGGCAGAAACCGGCACATTGCGCATCAAAACTTTAAGGCCTGCAATTAGGCGAGGGGAAGCTGATGGTGAAAGGCGTCTCAACTCACGCGAAGAGGCTGCATATTGCGCCTCGTTCTCTCGTTCAATGCCTTTCAGTGTCATTATAGACGTTCACACTTCCGCATCTGTTACTATGCGCCAAAGTCAGACTTTGGCAGTTAAAAAGGTGCGCTTTTTGGCCAATGGGCAAATTCGCACCACATCTGAATGGATGAAACTTGAGACGTTTCACCATACGAAACTTTTTCAATCGGATGTTTTTCTCAAAACCCTGACAATTCTGGCCCCAACGCATTGGGAAATCATCAATATCCGATCACCAATAGATATGAGAAAGCTTAAGACTTCACAAGCAAATTCGTGTCGAGGCCAAATTTACGCTGCATTCACTGGCATTTTTAGGTCAGACACCGGGTTGGAAGTGAACTTCAACGCGGCTTCCTGTAGGATATGAGCATGTTGATTCCATTATTCAAATTTTTGTCATCAATCGCCGTGTTGCTGTCCTTGTGCCTATCCGGCCAAGCACAAAATACTTTGCCGGAAGTTCTGGGCGGAAACATTGCTGGCGACGAGACATCGACACGGTTTTTCGTAAACTTTTCTCAAAATACAGCAGTCCAGACCTTTTACATGGAATCGCCGCATCGGATCATCATGGATTTGAGCGAAACCACCTTCGACATAGATGTTGAGGAGGTTTTCAAGCCTATTGGGCTGGTAGAAGCGGTAAGCGCGGGAAGGATATCTCAAGGGCGGTCGCGAATAGTGCTTACACTTGCCAAACCTGCAGAAATTGTCCGCGCCACCATGCAGAAAGTGCTGGACGAAGATTATTTCCGTTTTCTTCTCGATATCGAAGTCGCCTCACCAGAACGCTTTTCTGCGCTGTTGAACGCACAAAAACTGGTTCTGGGAGAAAGTGGAAATGTGGCTCAGAAGGGTGATCGCGTTCTCAAGAAAGAGAAGAAAGAAGGACGTTTCAGAATAGTGATTGACCCAGGACATGGCGGCATTGACGGTGGGGCGGTTGGCAAGCTTGGCACCAGGGAAAAGGAAGTCGTGTTGATTTTTGCTGAAGTGCTGGCCGAAAAACTGCGAAATAGTGGTCCCTTTGAAGTTCTTCTCACCAGAACAGATGATGTGTTTTTGTCATTGCGGCAGCGGCTCGATTTTAATCGCCGATCGAATGCGGATCTGTTTATTTCGGTCCATGCAGATTCGCTCAATCAGCGGTCAGTACGCGGTTCGACCATTTACACCCTGTCGAAAAAGGCTTCGGACCGGCTTTCCGAGCGGCTGGCAGAATCCGAAAACAGTGTTGATTTGATTGCAGGGATTCAGGTTGTGGAGGAGAGCGAGGCCTTGACCGACATTCTGATTGATCTGACCACTCGGGAAACCAAAGTTCTTTCAAAGCAGTTTTCCCGGATTTTGGTGACTGAGCTCGACAAGGATATCAAGCTCATCAAGAATCCGCTTCGTTCAGCCTCATTCGGTGTACTGAAAGCCCCGGAAGTGCCTTCTGTGCTGCTTGAATTGGGATATCTATCGAACATCGAAGATGAAAAGCTGATGCAATCGCTGCCTTGGAAAACAAAAGCAGCTGATGCAGTAGCGAGAGCGGTTCGGGCTTTCTTTGAACCAAGGTTGCAATGAACCCGCCCAGTGACCGGTTTTTCGGGGGCAGTGGGTTGTAAATGGGCAACAGAACCGCGAATAGACACATGTGATGCAAAGCAACTGTGTTCTATTCTGATTATATATCGTAACGTAACATAATGTCGTCTGATTTGTGTTTATGCCTTCAGCCAAGGCAAAGGTATGATAAGACAAAAATTTGATTCGGGGTTAAACGGGTACTGATATGGCGCTCTTACGCATATTTGGATATTTGTTCGGCATGGGGATGTTGTTTGCGATCATCGTGATTGCAGGTGTTGCGCTTTATGTCAGTGACATGTCCAAGGATTTGCCTGATTATGAGGTTCTAAACGCTTACGAACCCCCGGTGACAACCCGAATTCACTCAGCAGATGGCGCGCTGATGTCTGAATATGCGAGGGAGCGGCGGCTGTATCTGCCAATTCAGGCGATACCGCAAGCCATAAAAGCTGCGTTCCTTTCTGCCGAAGACAAGAATTTCTACAAGCACAATGGTGTTGATCTCTTCGGCATTGGGCGCGCTGTTGTGACCAATGTTCAGAACTATGGCTCGGGAAGGCGAGCCGTTGGTGCATCTACGATTACCCAGCAGGTTGCGAAAAACTTTCTTCTTACAAATGAACGTTCTTACGAACGCAAGATCAAGGAAGCGCTTTTGTCGCTGCGCATCGAGCGGGCCTATTCAAAAGACCGCATTCTTGAATTGTATCTCAACGAGATTTTCCTGGGGCTTGGCGCGTACGGCGTAGCAGGCGCTTCTCTGACCTATTTTGACAAGTCGGTGAATGAAATTGAGCTTCATGAAGCGGCTTATCTGGCAGCTTTGCCAAAGGGGCCTAACAACTATCATCCTTTCCGGCGCACAGAGGCAGCAATTGAGCGCCGCAACTGGGTGATCGACCGCATGGTGGCAAACAAATATGTCACCGAAGAAGAAGCGGATGAAGCGAAGAAAAAGGATCTCGGGGTCAATCCACGTCGGGGGTCAAGCTACCTGTTTGCCTCTGAGTATTTCTCAGAAGAGGTGCGTCGTGAGGTCGTTGACCGCTATGGCGAGGACGCTTTGTATGAAGGTGGCCTTTCAATCCGCACCACACTTGATCCTCAACTCCAGGTAAAGGCACGTAAAGCGTTACAACGTGGTCTGATAAAATATGACACTCAACGTGGTTTTCGTGGGGCCGTTGAGAAGGTTGAGCTTGCTGGCGACTGGGGAGAGGTGATTGGTGAAGTCAAGGCGCTTACCGACGTGCCCGAATGGAAGCTGGCGGTTGTGCTCGCAAGCAGTAGCGATTCAGCAACCGTTGGCATTCAACCCAGAACGCTTGCATCAGGGAAATTGAGCAAGGACCGACGCACAGGAACGATTTCACTTGATAACATGAAGTGGGCGCTGAACTTCACAGATGAAGAAGGTAAACGGCGCAAAAGCAAAACCGTCGATGGAGTGCTTTCACCGGGCGATGTGGTTTTTGTTGAACCCATCGGTGAGAAAAAAGCTGATACTACCGATTTCAGATTGCGTCAGAAACCAAAAGTCTCCGGTGCGATTGTTGCCATGGACCCGCATACAGGTCGCGTGCTGGCAATGGCCGGTGGATTTTCTTTCTCGGACTCGCAATTCAATCGGGCGACACAGGCATACAGACAACCGGGATCATCGTTCAAGCCTTTCGTGTATGCTGCCGCTCTTGATAATGGATATACACCATCCTCAGTTGTTCTTGATGGTCCCATCAAGGTGGATCAAGGGCCGGGTCTGGGGATCTGGGAACCCAAAAACTATGGTGGCAAATTCGCGGGCCCTTCTACGCTGCGTCGTGGTATTGAACGATCAAGAAACCTGATGACGGTCCGCCTTGCTAAAGACATGGGCATGCCGCTGGTCGCTGAATATTCCGAACGCTTCGGCATTTATGACAAGCTTACGCCGGTTCTTTCCATGTCACTGGGTTCTGGCGAGACAACGGTTATGCGGATGGTTGCCGCTTATTCAGTTCTTGCCAATGGTGGCCGCTCAATAAAGCCGTCATTGATTGACCGAATCCAGGATCGCTATGGCAAAACCATTTTCAAGCACGAAGAGCGCGTTTGCGTTGACTGCAATTCGCAGGCCTGGAGAGGCCAGGAAGAGCCCGTCCTGGAAGATGATCGAGAGCAGGTTCTGGATCCGATGACCGCATATCAGATTACCTCAATGATGGAAGGGGTTGTGCAACGCGGCACAGCACCGGTTGTCAAAGAATTGAAAGTACCGGTGGCGGGCAAAACCGGTACGACCAACGATGAAAAAGATGCATGGTTTGTAGGATATACACCTGATCTGGTGACTGGCGTTTATATCGGGTTCGACAACCCCAAGCCGATGGGCAAGGGCAATACCGGTGGTGGTTTGGCGGCGCCAATTTTCACAGAGTTTATGGGCGAGGCAATTGCTGACAAGAATGTCGGTGACTTCCGCGTTCCCCGGGGAATCAAATTGATCCCGATTAACGGGAAAACAGGTCTGGAAGCAAAGGCAGGTGCCCCGGGTGTAATCATGGAAGCATTCAAACCGGGGACGTCCCCACCAAACCGTTTCTCTGTGATCGGTTTTGGTGATGAATTGCTCGGAAATGCTGATATTTCACCATCTGCAAACCGTGCTGTAACGCTTGGAACAGGCGGTCTCTACTAACCCTTTGGATGATATCTTTGGCATAAAAATTTGTGCCAGCGCTTTCGCACATCTTGTTTTGAAATCAAGGGCAGGGGAGCTTTACTTGGCTCATCCCTATCCTTATGTTCTCGCAAAGATTTGCATATTTTATCTGGAGATATCATGCGTGCTGAAACGCAATCCATTGTTTCTGACATCAAGCAGGCCGTAAGCCTGCTGAGGAGGCATCTTTGACTGGGATGTTGCCCTTAAAAGGTTGGACGAATTAAACGCAAAGTCCGAAGATCCGGATCTATGGAATGATCCGACCAATGCACAAAAGCTGATGCGTGAACGCCAGCATCTCGAGACCTCAATCAAGACCATTCGCGAGATTGAATCGGAACTAGAAGACCATCAGGGAATGATCGAGCTTGGTGCAGAGGAAGGTGATGATGATGTCATTGCCGAAGCCGAGGAAGCGCTTGCAAAGATGCAAAGCGAGATGGGGCGCCGTCAGGTTGCAGCTCTTCTTTCAGGGGAAATGGACAGTGCAAACTGCTTCCTCGAGGTAAATGCGGGTGCTGGTGGGACCGAGAGCCAGGACTGGGCTAATATGCTCCTTCGCATGTACACGCGTTGGGCAGAGCAAAACGGCTTCAAGGTCGAAGTTCAATCTACCACTTCCGGGGACGAGGCTGGTATCAAGAATGCATCAATCATGATTCGTGGAGACAACGCTTACGGTTGGGCAAAGACAGAATCCGGCGTGCATCGTTTGGTCCGGATTTCACCCTATGACAGCAATGCACGTCGTCACACATCCTTTTCTTCTGTTTGGGTCTATCCCGAGGTTGATGACAATATTGAAATTGACATTCCTGACAGCGATATCCGCGTCGATACCTATCGGTCTTCAGGCGCCGGTGGCCAGCACGTGAACACAACCGATTCGGCAGTCCGGATTACGCATATGCCGACCGGAATTGTTGTGACGTCATCTGAAAAGTCACAACACCAGAATCGTGCAAATGCGATGAAGGCTCTGCGTGCCCGACTGTTTGATCTGGAGATGAAGAAGCGCCAGGAATCAATACAGGAAGCTCATGATTCCAAAACCGATATTGGTTGGGGGCATCAAATCCGCTCTTATGTTCTTCAACCGTATCAGTTGGTGAAAGACTTGCGAACCGGTGTGGAATCTACCTCTCCAGACAATGTGCTCGATGGAGACCTTAATCCGTTTATGGAAGCTGCTTTAGCCCATCAGGTAACGGGCAGCGATGGCATTGAGGTGGAAGATATCGATTAAGGTAGTGATTGGTGTTTCAAAGTACACCAATCAGCTTGCGGCCGGCTTTCATATAGTGTGCGGGATTACGCGCTGAATCGTTGCGCCTGACTTCATAGTGGAGGTGAGGGCCGGTTGACCTGCCTGTTGAGCCGACCTTGCCAACCCGATCTCCAACCTTCACGCGTTTCCCGACCTTTACAGTAATACGGCTCAGATGCGCGTAGCGTGTCACCATCCCGTTTTCATGTTGAATTTCAACCACCTTGCCGTATCCGCCTTTTCGGCCGGCTTTCACGACTTTGCCATTACCAGTTGCAAAAACAGGTGTTCCTGTTGGGGCCTTGAAATCAGTCCCGCTATGCATCGCAATTCGACCGTTGAACGGATCGACGCGGCTACCGTAATGACTGGATATCTTCGCGTTTTTGACTGGCGTCCCGATAGGAAGGTCACGAGCAAGAGAGGAGACATGATCATAAAGTTGGAGCGAGTCTTCCAAAGCATTCATATAGTCATCAAACTTTGTGTTCGGGTCTAACGGTTCAAAAGGTCCACCAACAGAAGTGGTCTTGGGTGTGTCAACTTTCACACCAATTGAGTCGAGCGTACTCATGATGGTTTGCGATCTGGAAATCGCGGATGCCCGAAGACTCGAAACCTTTTGCCGCTGTTTGGCATCAATCATTTCAATGGCTTCTGAAACATCTCCAAACAGCTTATTGGTGAAGGCGTTTGAACCAATAGCCCCACCATTCTCCGGCAGATATGAATACACATCTACACTGCTTGGGCTATTGTCCCCACGCAATGAAAACGCGGAGGCAATTGCAGCACCGCCCTTCGACAAGGTTGGTGAGAGACTTCCTGTAGTAATTTCATCCGTTTCGGAAGTGGACTTGGCAGGATTTACGCGAGGTATGGGTATTGCCGACGAGCTTGGATTCGCTCCCAGACCGCGGGCTTCCGCTTTTTCCAACAGTTTGGACATTTTATCGGTTCTCGTGCCAATCGCATCCTGTCGCTTCATGAGGTCACGTACACGAATTTCGATGGCCTGCTGATCCAGCAATTGCCTGGATGTCACGCGATCGAGTTTCGACCGCAATGCAGCCAAACGGTCTTCATATTCATGCTTCATGCGAGCCTGTTTCGCGTAGGACGCAGCGATCAGGTCATCCCTGAATACAAGATATGCAGTAGCTCCAAAATAGCCGATCATGAAAACAAACACGAAGCTGCCAAGCAGTGCTGCGACGACCGGATTGATGCAGAATTGATGGCTTTTGCCGTTACGTGTGAGAATAACTGTACTTTCAGATGCCCGTTTTCCAAAACTCACAGGCTCTCTGATTGGTGAATAACTCATAACCTACCCATTCAAAAACTCCGAAAAAATATGAATGGTTATGGTTAATAAATGGTTTGATGTTTTCGTAATTTGTGAGGTTATTGCGTTGGGAAAGGCCCGAACCGAATTCGGAAACGTCTGTTCTCACGTCCTTTTTTCTCGATCTTCCCGATGTGGATATCGCCAATCTCGCCAGTTTCCGTGACATGCGTACCGCCACATGGCTGACTATCCACAGACGAACTATCTCCAATGCAAACCAGACGAATGTTGCCAAGGCCTTTCGGGGGGCGAACATTTTTCGACCTTACAATGGAAGGTTCAGCCTCCAGTTGCTCTTCGGTGATCCATTCGGTGAAAACCGGATGGTTCTCATTGATCAAATCCATCAGCTTTTCGCTGATTTCCTCTTTGGAGACACCTGCCTCCGGAATTTCAAAATCAACACGACTATCGTTGACGTTTACGCCTGCGCCGGTAATCGGGTAGGGGCACACGACACTCAACAAATGGCAGGCAGTATGCATTTGCATAAGCTTGTATCGTCGGTCCCAATCAATATGCCCGATCAATACCTCTCCAATTTCCGGAACAGGTTGATTTTCGTCAGGAACCAATATGATTTCCTGCTTACTCTCGCCAGTCACAGTCGTTGCAATTTGGATCTTTGAACCATCGTTTCGCTCAAGAAACCCGGTATCGCCAGGTTGACCGCCGCTGGTTGCATAGAAATTCGTCTGGTCCAGTACGACACCACCGCAATCGTTGATTTCCACGACCTTGCAATCACAAACGGAAAGATAGGCATCTTCAACGAACAATTGCTTTGTGTGGAAAGCCAAAAAACGTGATCCTATTCAAACGGCACATCAATTGAAGATGTGTCCTCCAGCCAAGCGGGAACCGGGAGGTCCTTTGCCCGCAGGAAGTCAGGATTGAACATCTTGGACTGATAGCGATTTCCGAAATCGCAAAGGATGGTCACAATTGTATGGCCCGGCCCCAATTCTTTCGCGAGGCGAATGGCGCCAGCAACGTTGATGCCAGTGGAGCCACCCATGCAAAGGCCTTCATGCTCCAAAAGATCAAAAGCAATCGGAATTGCTTCACTGTCAGAAATTTGAAACGGAAAGTCGGGTGTGAACCCTTCAAGGTTCGCTGTGATACGGCCCTGGCCAATGCCTTCGGTAATAGAGCTACCTTCGGCTTTCAATTCGCCATTGGCGTAATATTCGTAGAGTGCAGCACCATGGGGATCAGCAAGGCCGATTTTGATGTCTTTGTTGTGCTCTTTAAGTCCGATACCAACACCGGCAAGCGTGCCGCCGGTG
>JASJDO010000093.1 GCA_030065115.1 Rhizobiaceae bacterium
CAAAAATAGGCGATGACCGCAAAGAGTGATCCCACGTGGACCATAACATCGACCAATTGCCCTTGATCTTTCCATCCGGTAACTGCAGGGCATAACAGAATTTCTGCCCATTTCATCATCTGGGCATCTCATTCTGATCCCTGCAGTTACCGGATGGAAAGATCAAGGGCAATTGGTCGATGTTATGGTCCACGTGGGATCACTCTTTGCGGTCATCGCCTATTTTTGGCGAGATGTGCTGAAATTGATAGGGGGCGGTGTAGATCTTTTGCGTTTTCGCATGAACGACAACAGTCGGATGGCGCTTTATATCCTTATTGCCACGATACCTGCAGTTGCTTTTGGGTTGTTCCTAAAGTCCTCTGGTATTGGCGATTCGTTAAGAAGTGTCGAAATCATAGCCTGGAACGCGGTCATTTTTGGTATCTTGCTTTATGTGGCTGATGTGGTGGGAAATCGTCTTAAACGAATGGAAGACATGACCTTGCCACCTGCTGTCATCATCGGCATTGCTCAAGCTGTTGCCCTGATCCCCGGAACAAGTCGTTCCGGAATAACCATGACAGCCGCCCGATTTCTAGGTTTTGATCGCCCGGAAGCTGCAAGATTTTCATTTCTGCTTGGAATTCCGGCAATTGCCGGTGCGGGCGCCTTTGTCACGCTTGATGCAATTGAAGCCGGCACGCCAATTACCTCAGACGCTATTTGGGCAGCTGTTTTGACCTTCTTTGCAGCTCTTGCGGCAATTGCCTTGTTAATGGCAATGGTAAAACGCATGAGTTTTCTGATATTTATGATCTACCGCCTGGCATTGGCGCTTGTCTTGTTTGCCTTGCTCTATGACTGGATACCAGGGTTCGATCTGGCTCTGCGGGCTTAAGTCAACCCGCGACGAACCAGATCCAGGGCAACCAAGGACAACGTAACCTTAAAGAGCTGTTTCAAACGGCGTTCCGGTAGCCGGTTCATGAAATAAGTTCCCGCCTTTGTTCCGAAAAATCCTGAAACAACCATTGCTGCGATAAGCGGCAGCCATTGACCAAAAGCAAAACCAACAGCGCCAAAAGCAAGTATCTTCAACAAATGCTGGACAGTCATCGTCGCCCCATGGGTCGCAACCAATTGACGGTGTTCAGCAAAGAGCTTGTTTAGAAATACAGCCACCAGTGGGCCTGTCGCGCCAGCAAACATGGATGTGAACGTGGTTAGGCCACCACCTGCCATCACTACGGTTTTACTCGCTCTTTGGATGGCTGGAAACTTGACCCACACCAAAAGCAGAATGAACAGGCCAAGGAAGATCTCAAGCAGGTTTTTGGGGAGTTGTATCGCCAGTAAAGCACCGGCGAGTGCTCCCAAGATGCTGCCTACGAGAAAATATCGGGTTATTCCCCAGTCAACATTCGCGCGTTGTACCCAGGTTCGACCAGCATTCGATCCAAGTTGCACGAGACCATGAACCGGAATAAGAGCGGAAATAGGGATGAGATACGTCATCAGCGCCAGCATCAACAAACCACCACCTACACCAGCAGCAGCTGTCAGGGCAGAAGTAAAAAAGCTGGCCACAACCAGAATGATGGCAGAAAAAGAAGAAACAGCGTCAGGCAGCAACAATGGGACGATGCCCAAGATCAGCCTTCTTCCTTGCTGATATCGGTAAACTGCCCCTGAGGCCGATATTGAACAAGATAACTTGGAAGGATTGCCGCCATGGGTGTTGGTTTTATTCCAATACCTTCAAGCGTGCGCCCGGCCTTCATCGCTTCATCACTTACAACATTGTCTGACTTCAACATGACAGCCTGATCATGTGTGATCGGTGCACCCGGCAACCAACCTATCAATTTACCGATAGCACTCGCTGCAAAGAACGGCAGATTAACAAACATCTTTGAACGGCCGACTTCTTTCAAAAGCAGTTGCAGGCATTCCCGGAATGTTTTGACCTCCGGACCACCCAACTCATAAATCTTGCCTTCAGCCAGTTCGCCGTCCACGGCTCTCGCAATCGCTTCCGCCACATCCCCCACATAAACCGGCTGAAATCTTGTGACGCCACCGCCAATCAAGGGCAATGCCGGCGCCAAACGCGTCATCGCCCCAAATCGATTGAAAAAATCATCTTCCTGACCAAAAACAATTGATGGCCGGATAATAATGGCGGACTTTATGATTTTTCGAACTACTTCTTCAGCTCTGCCCTTGGTTTCTCCATATTTGGATTCGGATTCGGCATCCGCCCCAATTGCAGACATGTGAACAAGTTTGGCGCGCGCCTCTTTCGCCGCTTTGGCAACGGCTTGTGCGCCATAAAATTGTACCGCGTCAAATTTCTGTTTCCCGCTCTCTGCGAGAATTCCCACAAGGTTGATCACCACGCTGGCACCCTTTACGGCAGCAGCAACCGAATCCGGATAGCGCAAGTTTGCCTGCATCAGGTGGATTTGACCGACATTACCCAGCGGCTGAAGGTGCCCGGCAAGATCAGGTCTTCGGCAGGCAACCCTGACCTGGTATCCGCGATTGACCAGCGCTCGTACCACATATCGGCCGACAAATCCTGAGCCGCCAAAAACAGTTACAAGTTCGGGAGTAGATGAAAGCTTCATGAGACAAGTAATCCTGATCAATTTCGATCACCTTCTAACCTTTCGGCGGACAATTGAAAAGGTGGCAATTGAACCCGGAGCTAACGATTGGGCCCTTGAATTGACTAACCGGCGTTTCCGCTGGAAAGCACATTCAATCTATGTACATAGTCCAATCAATCTATGTACATAGTCCAAATTGAGTTTGATATTTTTGGGACTCTAACGATGACTATAACCTGTGGTGAGGCGACCGTACGCCTGCTTGCGAGATACGGTGTGACAACTGTTTTCGGAATTCCCGGTGTTCATACACTCACCATGTGCAGAGGCTTGGCCGGTGGCGCGAACTCAGGTGCTGTCAGGCATGTCCAGGCCCGAAATGAGCAAGGCGCCGGATATATGGCCGAGGGTTGGGCACGCGCAACTGGCGAAGTTGGTGTTGCCATGGTTATTTCAGGACCAGGGGTCACAAACATTGCTACCGCACTTGGACAATCTTATGCCGATAGTCTTCCGCTTTTGCTTATCTCAGCAGAACAGCCCAGCAATTCCATCGGAAAAGGCTGGGGCGTTTTGCACGAGGTAACAGAGCAAAAGCGTGTGACAGAACCGCTTTGCGCATTCTCGGAAACCGCCCGCAACCCGTCCGATATTCCTGAGCTGATGGCACGTGCGTTCACTATATTTGCATCAGAAAGACCTCGCCCCTGCCATATTTCCATTCCTGTGGATGTGCAGGATATGTTGGTCGACGAGCTTTGGGAGCCTTCGCCTCTTCCCGAAAAGCCAGCCCCAAGGGATGAATTGCTTGTCGCTGCCGCCGAGAAGCTCAAAGCGGCGCAACAGCCGGCAATTATTATCGGTGGCGGTGCCAAAAGCGCCAACAGAGATTTGAGGATTATCGCTGAGTGTTTGGGAGCATTGGTGGTCTCAACCACCGCAGGAAAGGGCATCATGCCAGATGATCATCCTCTGTGTTTGGGCGGAGGGCTCAGCCGTCCGGAAATACGAAAGTACCTGAAGTCTTGTGACTGCGTGCTGGCAGTGGGGACGGAATTATCGGAGACCGAAACCTATGTCGACCGTCTTGAATTGGATGGCGAACTAATTCGGATCGACATTGATCCCCGCAAGATGACAGATCTGTATACCCCTACTCTGGCAATCGTTGGGGATGCGGCGGCTTCAATGGCGCGAATCAGAGAACTCGTTGACGACCAACTCAGGGATACTGCCGAAACTGAGGCATTTGTCTCTAAAACGCGAATACAGATCGAGACAAGCCTGAATAAGTCAGAAAAGCAGCATGTAAATTTATTGAACTTGCTTAACCAGATTGCCCCCAAGGATACAATTTGGTCCGGGGACGCCTGCCAGATCATGTATACAGGCAACTTTGCCATGCCAACCCGCGCACCCCGACGGTGGTTTTATCCATCCGGCTTCTGCACATTGGGAAGCGCACTTCCAAACGCAATCGGCGCCAAAATATCTTCGCCTGATACCCCTGTAGCGGTTCTGGTTGGCGATGGTGGATTCATGTTTACAATGCCCGAACTCTTGACTGCTGCCCAAGCAGGCTTGGGCATCCCGATTATTTTATGGAACAATGAAGGTCTCAAACAGATCAGGGATGACATGGACCTGCTGGACATCGAACGCGTCGGCGTTGACCCGCTTAATCCTGATTTCGTCGCACTTGCAAAATCCTGCCATTGTGACGGACTGGAAGCACGGTCAGAGGCAGAATTTTCTGAAGCATTTCTTTCTGCGTTTGACAAATCCCACCCAACCCTGATTGTTGTTCGGGAAGACGATGATTGGTTGGTAAACTGACATGAATGAAACAGATGAGAAATTCCTGCGCATCGCTTATGAAGAGGCGTTGGACGGTTATAATGAGGGTGGCTGTCCGATTGGGTCAGTACTTGCGCGCGGTGACGAGCTGATCGCTCAAGGTCGCAACCAGCGTGTCCAGAAGGGAGATCCGATTGCGCATGGCGAAATGGATTGTCTGAGAAAGGCTGGTCGTCAAAGAAGCTACAAAGACATGACCCTTTACACTTCCCTTAGCCCTTGCATGATGTGCTCGGGTACAATTATTCAATTTGGCATTCAACGTGTGGTCATTGGCGAGAACAAAACATTTGGCGGCAATGAAGATTTGCTTCGGTCACGTGGCGTGGAAGTCATTATTGCCGATCACCCGGATTGCATTGCCTTGATGACAAAATTTATCGAAGAAAAACCAGAACTCTGGAACGAGGATATCGCAGAAGAATGAGCGCGAACATAACGGTTGTTGACCACCCACTAATACAACACAAACTGACATTGATGCGCGAGAAAGGGACTTCATCAGCGGTATTCAGGCAATTGTTGAGAGAAATTTCCACATTGCTGACTTACGAAGTCCTGCGCGATCTCCCAATTACGACTAAAAAAATCGAAACGCCTCTGGAACCGATGGATGCACCGGTGCTGGCGGGTAAAAAACTGGCTTTCGTCTCCATTTTGCGCGCCGGTAACGGTTTGTTGGATGGCATGCTTGATCTCGTCCCTTCGGCGCGGGTTGGATATATCGGCTTGTATCGCGATCACAAAACGCTCCAGCCAGTCGAATATTACCTGAAAGTGCCAAGTGAATTGGGAGAGCGCCTGGTCATTGCTGTTGATCCTATGCTGGCAACGTCAAATTCCGCCTCCGCGGCAATTACACGACTTAAAGAAGTAGGCGCCAAAAACATCAAATTTGTATGTCTACTGGCGGCGCCCGAAGGGATTGAAGCCTTGTCCAGTGCACACCCCGATGTGGCCATTTTCACTGCTGCAGTGGACAGTCATTTGAACGAAAAGGGCTACATTATCCCCGGTCTTGGTGATGCAGGTGACCGGATGTTCGGCACAAAATAGTTATTTCGAATAAGGCTGCCCGATCGCAGCAGGCGGCGAGGCCTTTCCAATAAAGCCAGCCAATACCAATACAACCATCACATAGGGTAGCGCCAGCATCAACTGGGTTGGCGCTTCACCGATCAGTGGCAGGTCCACTCCTTGTAGCCGCGCACTGACCGCTTCAAGAAACCCAAAAAGCAAGCATGCCAGAAGTGCTGGAACCGGACGCCATTTTCCGAAAATCACCGCCGCAAGAGCGATATAGCCTTTGCCAGCAGACATTTCCTTCACGAAGCCTGCTCCTTGCCCGATTGATAGATAAGCACCGGCAATACCACAAAGCAGACCAGCAATGATCACTGCGCGATATCGCAGGAAAGAAACCGAAATGCCCGCACTGTCTACTGCTTTTGGAACCTCACCTACCGCTCGCAATCTCAATCCAAACCGCGTCCTGTAAAGAAGAAATGCACTTAATGGCACCAGGAACAAAGCAATATAGACCAGCATATTATGCCCGCTGATCAATTCCCGATAAATCGGCCCGAAAATGGGAACAGCATCCAAGGCATCAACCAGCCACCATTCTATCGGTCTGAACCTGTCGGTGCTACCAAGAGGCGGTGTTTGCCCTCCTTGCCTGAAAAGCGCAATCCCGATTGTGACGGTGAGACCTGACGCCAGAATGTTGATCGCCAGGCCGCTGACGACCTGATTGCCCCGGTGCGTAATACACGCAAAACCGTGAACCACGGCCAGAACAACCGAGGCCAGCATCGCGGCCAGCACGCCTAGCCACGGCGAACCTGAGGTAAACGCAACGGCTGCCGCCACAAAGGCACCCATCAGCATTTTCCCCTCCAGAGAAATATCGATGATACCGGATCGCTCAGAGAAAATACCTGCCATGGCGCACAGGATCAGAGGTGTTGCCAGGCGCAAGGTGGCGTCCAGGGTCAGGAGGAGCTGATAAGCAAACTCAGACACGGGTGACTTCTCCACGATTCATCCAGCGTTTCAGCAGTTTTGAAACCCAGGGGTTGAACATGTAGGCAAGCGCACCCGAGAAAAGGATGATCATTCCCTGCATCAGCAAGGCCATGTCACGCGTGATGGTCTGAAATTCAAAATCTAGTTCAGCGCCGCCCTGATAAATTGCACCGAACAGGAAGCTCGCCAGAAAAATACCGACCGGATGATTCCGGCCCATCAGGGCCACTGCAATGCCGGTGAATCCATAACCGGATGTGAAATTGAGAACCACACGATGCTGAACACCCAGCAGTTCATTGATCGCCAACAAACCTGCAAGCGCACCAGACAAGGCCATCGCGATCACGATGATCTTGGGCACATTAATTCCTGCATAGCGCGCTGCCTCCGGGTTTTGCCCGACGGTTCTGATTTCATAGCCAAGCTTGGTGCGCCAAATCAGGAACCAAAAGCCCACAAGACACAATAGTGCCAACACAAAAGAAAGGTTTAATGGCGAACTCCCGAGAAACGAGAACACACCACCACCGATCTCATGCATTTTGGGCATAAGCGCATTGGCTTCAAACTTGGGTGTTTGAGGCGATTGCTGACCCTGTTCAATCAACGGCCCGACCAGCAGCCAGACCATGATGGATCCGGCGATGAAATTGAACATGATCGTTGTAATCACAATGTGACTGCCGCGATATGCCTGAAGAATACCTGGGATCAATCCCCATGCGGCGCCAAACAAAGCTGCTGCCAATATCGCCATCGGTATCACCAGAACCATTGGAAGGGCCGGAGCCAGCCAAAGCGCAATCAGACCTGCTCCGAGACCGCCAATATAGGCTTGGCCTTCACCGCCAATGTTAAACATCATTGCGTGAAACGCGATTGCCACGGCAAGACCAGTAAAAATGAAGTTGGTAGTGTAATACAGCGTATAGCCAAGGCTGCCAGAATAAAAGAAAGCCCCCTTGATCATCACCCAGAGCGCCGTAAACGGATTTTCACCCAAAAAGAAAATAATCAACCCACAAACCGCCAAGGCTGCAACAAGGTTCAGAATTGGCAGAAGGACAACATCTGCCCAACGCGGAAGATCAGATGCAGGTGTCATGCGGCCGCGTCCGATCCAATACCAGCCATCATCATGCCAACTCTTTCCTGGCTTGCCTCTGTCTGATCAACAATACCGACAATCTCGCCTTCGTTCATAACCATGACACGGTCTGAAAGACTGAGTATTTCCTCCAGTTCCACTGATACGAGCAAGATCGCACAACCTTCGTCACGCAAACGAATAAGTTGTTTATGGATAAATTCAATCGCTCCAACATCAACTCCTCTGGTGGGCTGGCCAACAAGAAGAATCTCCGGGTTTCGGTCCACTTCCCGGCCAATCACAATCTTTTGCTGATTGCCACCGGAGAAATTGCTCGCATGGAGCGACGGATTTGGAGGCCGGACGTCATGATCTTTCATCAACGTCTCGCATCGTTCCAGAACCGCGTCCTTGTCCATCACCATCCCGCGCACATAGCCGGGATCATTGTGATAACCAAGGATTGCATTTTCCTGAGCCTCAAAACTGAGAACCAATCCATGTTCGTGACGATCTTCTGGAATATGCGCAACGCCAAGTTCACGCAAATTATATGGAGAAAGTGCATTGTCGGCATCAATTGTCTGATCCAGCAGCTTGATAGAACCATCGTCAACCGTTCGCATGCCGGACAAGATTTCAAGCAATTCCGTCTGGCCATTACCCGCAACACCGGCAATTCCCAAAATCTCACCAGCACGAAGTTCAAAGGAAACATCTTTCAACAAACGATTTCCAGCCCTTGAAGAACAACCAAGACCTGAAACTCTTAGTTTAACTTCCCTCGGGCTGGCTGGTTCTTTTTCAACACTCAATAGCACATCGCGCCCTACCATGAGCCTCGCCAATTCCTGAGGATTGGTTGCAGCAGTTTCCCGATGCGCCACCATTTCCCCATCGCGCATAATCGAAACATGGTCCGTAATAGCCATGATCTCTTCCAACTTGTGGGTAATTAGAAGAACGGTAACGCCATCATCTCGAAGCGAGCGCAGAATATCGAATAATTGCTTGGCTTCTCCCGGTGTAAGAACACCTGTTGGTTCATCCAGAATGAGAATTCTTGCGCCACCCTTGATTGCCTTGATGATTTCAACCCGTTGACGAATTCCGACCGGAAGGTCCTCAATCAAGGCAAATGGGTCGACGCCCATCCCATATTCGCTTGAAAGTTGTTTCAGCTTTTCAAGCGTTTGCTCTCTACCTTCAGCAAGCAGATATCCACCCTCTGTACCAAGCATGACGTTGTCCAGAACGCTCATGTTGGGAACCAGCATAAAGTGTTGGTGAACCATACCTACGCCAAGGCCTATGGCGTCAGCACTACTACGAATGGAAGCCAGTTGTCCAAATACCTGCATGTCACCGCTATCTGCGGTTTGCAGGCCAAAGATGATATTCATGAGGGTCGACTTGCCCGCGCCATTTTCCCCGACAATGCCGTGGATCGAACCTGCCCTTACATCCAATGAAATATCACGATTGGCACGCACGGCACCAAACGACTTGCTGATACCATTGAGTTTGAGCGCAAAAGAATGGGCGCCATCGCGCCCATCCTTCATATCTTTATCTGTCATCATTCAGACAAGTTCTATTAGCCAGCAGGACAAGTATTGTCGCTACGGTAATCGTGAACTGACACATTGCCAGATACGATTTCTGCACTTGCAGCATCAATCTTGGCTTTCATGTCGTCAGTAATGAGATCCTTATTGTTCTCATCAAGTGCCCAACCAACACCGCCTTCAGCAAGACCTAGAGTGCGAACACCGGTTTCAAATTCACCAGACATTGCATCTTTCATCGTCTGGTATGCAGCCACATCCACACGTTTAAGCATTGAGGTCAAAACTGATCCTGGAGCCAGATGGTTCTGGTTTGAGTCTACGCCGATTGAAAGCTTGCCAGCATCAGCCGCAGCACGAATGACGCCAATTCCAGTACCTCCAGCTGCCTGATAAACAACATCTGCACCACGGTCGATCTGGCTTTGAGTGAGTTCAGCACCCTTGCCCGGGTCATTCCAAGCAGATGGCGTGGTACCTGTCATATTTTGCATGATTTCCACATCAGCATTAACGGCCTTAGCTCCTTGAACATAACCACAGGCGAAAGCGCGAATGAGCGGAATATCCATCCCACCAACAAAACCCACTTTTCCTGTTTTCGAAGCAAGCGCTGCTGCCATGCCTACAAGATAGCTGCCCTCATGCTCTTTAAACGCATATTGGCGCAGATTTGGCTTGTCGAGCCAGCTTACATCGATAATCGCAAACTTTTTGTCCGGATTTTCGCCAGCAACCTTGTCAATCGCATCTGCCTGCGCGAAGCCAACTCCCAAAACAATGGTCGCACCACGCTGAACCATGCGCTGCATCGCCTGTTCTCGCTGGGCTTCATTGGTTACTTCAAATTCCATGACTTCGACACCGGTCTCGTCAGTAAAGCGCTTGATTCCGTTATAAACGCCCTCGTTGAACGATTTGTCGAACTTGCCGCCCATGTCGTAGATCACAGCGGGTTTGAAATCAGCAGCCCAAGCCGCAGCAGAAGTCGCGAGTGCAACCGTGCTTGCAAGAGCCAGTTTCATCAGTTTTCTCATATATTCTCTCCCTTGATTATTGTGTGACTATTTTTCTTATTTTAGTCCGATTTCGCGCAGGCGCTCATTCAGATATTCACCCGCGGTTTGCGCTTCGTCCAATTGCACTTCCGGGCGCGGATGGACGAATAGTGGCATGGAATAACGTGACCGGTTCTCCTGACCTTCAGGATTGATCACTTTGTGTGGCGTCGATGGATAATATCCCTGCGTCGCCTTGGATAACATGTCACCCGAATTGATGGTAATATATCCTGATTGACAGGGAACATCATGCCAATTGCCATCCTTGTCCTTTGCTTGAAGGCCTGGTTCGCTGCCTGTCACCAGCAGAGTAATCAGATTGATGTCTTCATGTTCGGCCGCACGCACTTCGCCGGGAGTAATATCTTCTTCAACAGGTGGATAATGAAGAATACGCAACAAGCTGTCGTTACTGCCGTTCACCATCTCAACCAGGGGTTCAGACAACGCTCCCTTGATGTTTTCAGGTGAATTGTCATCAAGCCAGCCCAGCAAAGTGCGGCCAATGCCGATCATTTCGCTCTGAAACGGGCGGGTCTCACCCTCTACTCCATCAGGAACCGGACGATCTTCATAGACGTGGTAAAATTCTTTGAGATCCTTGTGTGCAGAGCCTTTTGCATTTTCGGACTTAAACCCATGATATCCATGAACCTCGTCTGGCTTTACAGCAAATTCAGCTTTGTCATCACGATCAAAGAACGATTTCCAGGTATCATACATCCGTTCAATTTTTGCGGCTGAGACAGGATGATCTTTCAGAATGGCAAACCCGGTTTCGTGCAGAGATTTCGCAAATTTCTGTCCGGCATACGGATCATCATAGCTGATTGCCAAAACGTTAAAGTCCGCCATAAGTGCTAAAACCCTGACTTGATCATTGATAGAAATTCTTCCTGAACACCGGCTACATCAACTTCGCGTAAAATCGCGACCGCATTCCGGTCGCTCTTTTCAGAAATTTTTGTTCTGCCGACTTCTTCACCATCGACTATAACCTCCAGCGGCTTGTGGTCAACGCCGAATAAACTTGAATGCGCGATCGAAATCACCGCGGTCGGATCATGCATATGGCATCCATAAATCCCATCGACCTTTCGATGAAACTGAAAATAGAATTGCGCTGCATCATTAAGAAATCCACCAAGTTTCGGCGCATCAGGCACGAGAGCAGCAAAATCCTCAGGCGTACAAATCACCTGATGTGTCACATCAAGCCCAACCAAGGTCATCGGCCAATTGGCCGCAAAAACCTCATCCGCAGCATGGGGGTCCTGCCAGATATTGGCTTCAGCATGAGGAGTAACATTGCCACCTTCATCAATACTACCGCCCATAATCGTCACCCCTTTGACCTTTGATGCAATCGTCGGATCAAGCCGAAGCGCCAGTGCGATATTTGTCAAAGGACCAACCGGACAAAGGGTAATCTCCCCCGGATTTTCGTTCACAATTCTGCAAATGAATTCAGCAGCTGTTTCGTCTATAGCAGATAATGCAGGCGACATAGCAGGAACATCACCAAACCCTTCCCGACCATGGACTTCCCAAGCGGGTTCTCTCTGTTCCTGTACCAGTGGCTTGTCAGCACCCCGGGCAACAGACACGTCAACACCGGCAATCTCCAGTAATGCCAGAGCATTACGGGTCGCAATATCAGTGGTCACGTTACCAAAGATAGTGGTCAGGCCCATCAACTCGATCTCGGGTGACAGACATGCGTACAAAACAGCCATTGCGTCATCGACGCCGGGATCTGTGTCGATAATGACTTTTTCCATCAATTTCTTTCCATAGTTTCAATGAACCGAAGGACATCAGCTTCTTCTGGGATCGCGGTCGCGGCACCTGGCTTGGTCACTTGCAGCGCACTCGCAGCAGAGGCATACCTGAGTGCTGCTTCTTGAGTTTCTCCCAAATCAATTCGAGCCAGATAACTGCCCAGAAACGTATCACCTGCGCCAGTTGTATCAACCGCTTCAACACCAAATGCCGTTTGATCAAAAACCTTGGATGTCGTTTGCAATCGTGAGCCCGTTGACCCTTTGGTGATCAATACCTCCGGGACAGGAATGCTGCCAACCTCAGCATCTAGAGCCAACGCCAGCGCGTCAGCCTCACCTTCATTCACGACCAGAAGATCAACCTTATCCAGCAAAGAAACAGTGACGTCCGCCACAAAAGGAGCGGCGCTATAAACGACACGCAACTCTCTTCGTTTTGCTTCTAACACAATATCGGGAACAAGATTGGTTTCGTTCTGCACCAGAACCCAATCATCCCCGGATGCCTGCTCCAATACACGGGATACCTGATCAGCAGAAAGACAGGCATTCGCACCACTTAGAATTACAATTTCGTTTTCACCCGCATCATCCACATTGATGATGGCATTCCCTGTCGGTGCATCAACTTGGACAATTTGCGTTATTCCAACGCCAAGTCTTTCAATCTGATCAAGCGCCCAATCACCATCTCCGCCTACCGCACCTACATGGCAGACATTTCCACCGGCTTTCGAGATTGCAATCGACTGATTGATGCCCTTCCCCCCCAGATATCGATCATAAGAGATCGCAGAGAGAGTCTCACCCGGCTTGGGCAGGCTAGCCACACGATATACGTGGTCGATATTGATTGAGCCAAAGTTGAAGATCATCTTTGTGTTCTGACTCGGTCACAATTGGGGGTCAAGCAGATTCGGGCAAATTACCAATGGTCTTGTCTTGTCCGCAGATTGTGGCTAATGAAGCACCACTTAATCCAGGAAATGACGATGGAAAAATTCACAAAGCTCACTGCTGTTGCCGCACCCATGCCGATTATCAACATCGACACGGATATGATCATCCCCAAAGATTACCTGAAAACCATCAAGCGTACGGGTCTCGGTGAAGGTCTTTTTGCAGAAATGCGGTACGCAGAAGACGGGTCTGACAATTCTGAATTCGTTTTGAACAAGCCAGCCTACAAGGATGCCCAAATTCTTGTTGCCGGTGACAATTTCGGCTGTGGTTCATCTCGCGAGCACGCTCCGTGGGCACTGCTTGATTTCGGCATTCGATGCGTGATCTCAACAAGCTTTGCGGATATTTTTTACAATAACTGCTTCAAGAACGGAATTTTGCCAATCATGGTGAGCCAGGAAGAACTGGACAAGCTGATGGACGACGCTGATCGTGGCGCCAATTCCACTATTTCTGTTGATCTGGAAGCCCAAACCATTTCCGGCCCAGACGGCGGAACAATCAATTTCGATATTGACCCGGCACGGAAGCATCGCCTGCTAAACGGGATCGACGATATTGGTGAAACGCTTGAAAAATCAGACGATATTTCTGCTTTTGAACAAAAGCTCTCGGAAGATCGTCCCTGGGCATAAACACTTTCTCTCAAAACCAGTTTCTTAAAAGGCACGCAAATGGCATCGCGCAAAATATTCTTGCTTCCCGGTGACGGCATTGGTCCCGAAGCAACCGCAGAAGTTTCAAAACTAATTGGCTGGATGAATGCTTCCGTGGGAAGCGGCTTCGAAGTCGAGGAAGGCCTTGTCGGAGGCGCCGCTTACGACGCACATGGCGAAGCTATCTCAGACGCAGACATGGAAAAAGCACTGGCTGCAGACGCTGTGCTGTTTGGTGCTGTTGGCGGACCGAAATGGGATGACGTTCCCTATGAAGCGCGTCCAGAGGCAGGGCTTCTGCGTTTGCGTAAGGACATGGAGCTTTTCGCAAATCTTCGCCCCGCGATTTGCTATCCGGCACTGACGGATTCTTCATCTCTTCGCAAGGAGGTCGTGGAAGGACTGGACATTCTGATCGTTCGCGAGCTAACCGGTGGTGTATATTTTGGTGAGCCAAAAGAGATTACTGACCTCGGCAACGGCCAGAAGCGCGCCGTG
>JASJDO010000007.1 GCA_030065115.1 Rhizobiaceae bacterium
ATAAAGAGGATGGTCTGCTTCATGTAAGAATATTAATGGTCGGAAACCGCTGTCTTGAAATTCAACTTCACAATGCATAGCCCAAGTGTCTTCAAAACCGGGAATTTCATGCATCAGATAGCCAAAACAAGTCTCTATTCCAAAGGCTCCACTCTTGAAGTCCTGACGATAAGCCAGCCAATTTTTTTCAGAAACAGAAATCCAGACACCAAAAGAAAAAACCGCATTTTCACCAAGAACCGGAAAACGCATTACGCTTCTTACATAATGCTCGTTTTGCTCCCCCTTGCGCCATATCTTGCAAAGATCACTGTCCTTTTTTGAGAAAAGACGCTCGAAAAAGCTGCTAGAAGGCCAATTATGAGGGCTTGAGAAACTCATATCCATTGGCAAGCCGGCTTGCTCTTCTCCGCAACATTTGCAAGTCCATCGGTATTCATAAAAATCGCCCACACTCATTTAAAAGATGCACCCTATTCACCCGCCGCCTTGACCTCTATCGCACAGGCGTGAAGACCCTCATCGATCTTCGGTTGGGCAATTGCATTGATCGCACGGTGACGCGCCACACGGTTCATGCCCTTGAAAGCATCAGCGACAATGCGAATGCGAAGATGGGTTTCACCCTCCCCATCATGGCCATGATGACCAGCATGCAGGTGGCTTTCGTTGACAATCTCAAGGCTTTCTGGCGCGAATGCTTCTGTCAGTTTGTTTTGAAGATACTGCGCGACCGGTCCCATTTTTTCACCTCAAACGAAGAATTTGCGTGTCCGCATAACCGCGCTTTGTGCGGGGTAAGCGGGTGAAAGTCAATCCTTGTTTATGAGCGAAAAAACTCCATAATTAGCAGATGAATACAAACTCCAAATATTTTGATTCGATCCGCATCACCAAGGGCAAGAAAAAGAAGCCCCAAGCGAGTGCGCGTCAAACCACGTCTGAAGTCTGTCAGTGGGATGGCTGTGAAAAACCAGGAACTCACAAAGCGCCACTTGGCCGTGACATGGAAGGCAAATACCTGAGTTTCTGTATTGATCATGTCCGAGAGTACAACAAAGGCTATAATTACTTCTCAGGTCTTGGTGACGATGACATCAAGAAGTTCCAGAAAGATGCACTAACGGGCCATCGTCCAACCTGGACCATGGGCGTGAACAAGGATGGGAAGAAAAACCCATATTCAGAAGGCGATCCACGCGCTGCAATTGCCGACCGTGTGATCCAACGCTCCATGCGTCGTACCGGCCAACTACACGGGTCAGGGGCTCCGGCAAGAAAGCTTAAAGCACTGGAGAAAAAAGCCTTTGACGATCTCGGTATTCCTCATTCAGCTACCCCGGATGACATCAAAAAGCACTACAAGGCGCTCGTGAAACGTCACCACCCGGACATGAATGGCGGTGATAGAAGTGCAGAAGTTCGACTGGCGCAGATTATCAAGTCATACAAAATTCTGAAACAAGGTGGATTCTGTGCTTGAAAAAGCACCCAAGACGCGACAAAACCTCATCTAACCACGGTTGAAAAAACCTTTTACCCCAAAAGGCAGAAAAATTATCGCCTAGACCTAACCATGAAAGGGTTCGGGACATGACACAGGGATTGCCGGATACGGAAGTTTCCGTCCGCGAGACATTTGGAATTGACAGTGACTTGATGGTGCCAGCCTACAAGGAACGCACAGAGCATGTGCCAGAACTGGACCCCGACTACCTTTTTGACGGCCCTACGACGCGTGCCATTCTGGCAGGTTTTGCACATAACCGCCGGGTCATGGTGTCTGGCTATCACGGTACGGGTAAGTCCACACACATTGAGCAGGTTGCTGCACGCCTTAACTGGCCATGTGTGCGGATCAACCTCGACAGCCATGTGAGCCGTCTTGACCTGATCGGCAAAGATGCCATCACCGTCAAAGATGGTCTTCAGGTGACAGAATTCCGCGATGGTATCCTTCCATGGGCATATCAAAACAATGTGGCGCTGGTGTTCGACGAATATGACGCGGGTCGTCCTGATGTGATGTTCGTTATCCAGCGTGTATTGGAATCCTCCGGTCGCCTGACCTTGCTCGACCAAAGCCGCGTTATTACACCGCACCCGGCGTTTCGCCTGTTTGCCACTGCGAACACGGTAGGCCTCGGTGATACAACCGGACTTTATCATGGCACCCAACAGATAAACCAGGCGCAGATGGACCGCTGGTCACTCATCACAACACTGAATTATCTGCCGCATGATCAGGAAACCGATATTATTGCTGCCAAGGTCAAATCGTTCGACACCCCTGAGGGCCGCGAAATGATTTCCAAAATGGTGCGTGTCGCGGATATGACCCGTTCGTCCTTTATCAATGGTGACATCTCCACAGTGATGAGCCCCCGGACGGTGATCAACTGGGCCGAGAACCACGAGATTTTTGATGACCTTGCCTTCGCGTTCAAGCTCACCTTCCTCAACAAATGTGATGAGTTGGAACGTGTCACCATTGGCGAATTTTACCAGCGTGCATTTGGCGAAGAGATATCTGACACCGTCATCAACATGGCAGTAGCCTGATCGGTAGGAAGATTTGGCAGGCTCCGGCGACAACTCAAAGCGCGGCAATGCGAAAGCGCAGGACTTCGAGCCCGTAAAGCAGGCGCTCGCCAATTGCGTGCGCTCTATCGCTGGAGATCATGAGCTTGAAGTTGTGTTTTCCGGTGATAAACCGGGCATGGCCGCCAATCAGGTTCGGCTGCCGGAAATGGGACGCAAGATGTCCCGCCGCCAACTCGCTGTGACCAGGGGACTTGGCGACGCGATGGCATTGCGCAAAGCCTGCCACGACGCGAAAATTCACAACAAGCTGGCACCTGAAGGTGACAATGCGCGGGCTATTTTTGATGCTGTTGAACAGGCGCGTGTTGAAGCTATCGGCGCGAGCCGTATGGAGGGTGTTGCCAATAATCTTCACTACATGTTGGAAGACAAGTATTCCAAGCAAAATTATACGGCTGTTCAACAACGTAGCGATGCTCCCTTGGAAGAGGCGCTGGCAATGGTCGTGCGTGAAAGGCTGACTGGCTACAAGCCGCCTTCCAGCGTAGATCAGGTTGTCGGCCTTTGGAAAGACTGGATCGAAGAACGCGCAGGTGAGAAACTGGACGCACTCGGGGACGATATCGAAAATCAGGCCGCGTTTGCTGAAGCCATTCGCGATGTGCTGGTTGCATTTGATATGGCTGATGAGCTGGGCGAGCAAGAACCTGAACAAGACGAAGATCAGGAAGACGATCAGGACCCGAACGAAGAAGAGCAGGAAGGCGAACGCGACAACGAAGAGTCGACTGGTGAAGATTCTGGCGAACCTGAAGAAAACGAATCTGAATCCCAGGAAGAGCAAGAAGGTCAAATGGAAGCCACCGAAGCAGAAGGTGGCGACGATTTTGATGAAGACGATCAGGATGAAGAAACACCTGGCGAAACCACACGTCCTGATCTTCCGTTCTCTGAACTGCCACCGGATTTCGACTATACCGTTTTCACAACACAGTTTGATGAGGAAGTAGCTGCCGAAGACCTTTGTGATTCCGCTGAGCTTGAACGCCTGCGAGCATTTCTCGACAAACAGTTGGCTCATTTACAGGGTGTGGTTGGTCGACTGGCGAACCGTCTGCAACGCCGCCTTATGGCGCAGCAAAATCGCGGCTGGGATTTTGATCTTGAAGAGGGGGTGCTGGATACTGCCCGCCTCACCCGGATTATAACTGACCCAATGACGCCTCTATCGTTCAAGATGGAGCAGGATACGATATTCCGCGATACCGTTGTAACGCTCGTCCTCGACAATTCGGGCTCCATGCGCGGTCGTCCAATCACAGTAGCAGCAACTTGCGCGGATATTTTGGCCCGCACGCTGGAGCGGTGTGGCGTGAAGGTTGAAATTCTTGGCTTTACAACCAAAGCCTGGAAAGGCGGCCAATGCCGCGAAGAATGGTTGAAACGTGAGAAGCCTGCCAATCCAGGACGCCTGAATGACCTGCGCCATATCATCTATAAGTCAGCTGATGCACCATGGCGTCGCGCACGACCAAACCTTGGTCTGATGATGCGAGAAGGTTTGCTTAAGGAAAACATCGACGGTGAAGCGCTGTTGTGGGCTCACCAGCGTCTGATGGGTCGCTCCGAGCAACGCCGTATCCTTATGATGATCTCGGACGGCGCTCCGGTGGACGATTCAACGCTCTCTGTAAACCCGGGCAATTATCTGGAACGCCACCTGCGTCATGTGATTGAAGACATCGAAAACAATTCTCCGATTGAATTGCTTGCAATCGGCATCGGACATGATGTTACTCGCTACTATAAGCGTGCCGTGACCATCGTTGATGCGGAAGAACTCGCTGGCGCAATTACCGAACAATTGGCCGACTTGTTCGAGGAAAATCCTGAAGTCGCAGCGCGTCCGGGTGCTCGAAAGAAAATGAAACGGGCGAGCTAAATCAAGAGGCCTTGTATGTTACGCATGTTCTCTTTTTTGCTCGGGATTTTCCTTTTATCATCCACCACCCTTGCAGATAACTTGAAAATCAAGGCAGAGCCGATCAGCGTTTTCAAACCCGGATCGACTGAAACACGTTTCGGAAAGCTCGAATTTCTTGGTGGGCTGGTGCTTACCAGCAAGCATGATGATTTTGGCGGCATTTCCGGCATTCGCTTTGTCAAAGACAATAATTTTATAGCCGTTACTGACAAGGCACGTGTCATTACCGGGCGCCTTGAACGTAAAAACGGCAAACCGCATGCGATTAAAGGTGAAGAAATTACCCGCATAAAAGCCGCGAACGGCAAGACAATAACGGGCGCTGATGACAAGGATGCTGAGTCGATTGAGCTTGCAGGAAACCAGTTTTTGGTTGGCTATGAGCGCAATGATCGTATTTTGAGACTTAACCTGCGTGGCAGGAAACTGATTGCTGACGGGTCCTACAAAATCGACTTTGAGCCCTATGATTTTCCCGACAACAAGGGGCCGGAGGCAATGGCGCTCGATCCCAATTCCGGAAAACTATTTGCCTTTGCCGAATATGCCCTGAACAGTAAAGGCAACCATCAGGGGTTCATCATTTCCGGGGGGAAGGTTGAGAAAACAATCTCAATGAAAGAGCGCAATGGCTTTTCGCTAACCGATGCGCATTTTCTCCCTAATGGGGACCTCTTGATGCTAGAGCGCTACTACAATCCCTTTACCGGACCATTCATGCGTATGCGCAGAGTGGCAAAGGCTGATCTTTTTGCGGACACGCCTCTTGATGGCGAAATTCTGATCGACGTAGATGATGACTACGAAATCGATAACATTGAGGGATTGGCCATCTCTCAAATGGACGATGGCTCAGCCCGATTGACACTTGTTTCTGACGACAATTTTTCAAAACGTCAGAGAACAGTCCTATTGGAATTCAAACTGCTTGATTAGGCGGCCTTGGTTTCGGTTACTTTCAGAAATCCGCCGTATGGGATCAACGCGAAGAGACCGACACAAATTTTGACAATCATGTCGCCCACAGCCAAAGATGCCCAAAGAGGCATTTCAATGCCAAATGCACTGGCTGGGAAGCCAAGCGAATTGTCATCAAATCCGAACGCCGCATCGATACCAGCAAACGTCGGTGCAAAAGCCATGCTGAAGAAAATCACGGTATCGACGACAGAACCAATAAAGGTTGAGATGAAAGGTGGGACCCACCAGGCGTTGTTGCGCAACTTGTCAAAAATGCTGATATCGAGGAAATGCGCAACCAGAAACGCGGTGCCGGAAGCAATCGCAATCCGCGGCGTTGCGAGCCAGATCGATAGAATAACTGCAATCACAAATCCGATAAGAACTACTTTGCGCGCTGCCGCACTGCCTAGATGTCGGTTGGTCAGATCATTGACCAAAAACGCGAACGGATACGTCAACGCTCCCCAGGTAAGAACTTCCTGAAGCCCAAAATACTGGACCTGAGTTTGAACGAGGATGTTGGCTGCCACAACAATGACAACCATCGCGATGATGTATGGAACTAAACGGGAAATGTTTTGCATTTTTTTACCCTGGGTGATGCCACCAGCTAGAGGACAAGAAAAAGGCGGGGTCTGCCCGCCTTCGATATCAAATTTAGGTCTGCTTAAATGTTAAGCAGCAGCTTCAGCTTGTGCTTTTGCAACCTGTTTTTTGATTAGCTTGGCTTTTTGTGAAAGCTCGCTTTCCTTTGCTTTAGCAAGAAACGCGTCCAAGCCACCACGATGCTCAACAGTGCGCAATGCCTGAGTGCTGATACGGAAGCGAACACGCTGGTTCAAAGCTTCGCTCATCAAGGTTACGTCTACAAGGTTTGGTAAAAAGCGACGACGGTTCTTGTTGTTCGCATGGCTAACATTATTGCCGCTCATCACGCCTTTACCGGTCAATTCACAACGTCTGGACATGGGTCTATCCTGATAAATTCTGTTTTTGTGTTTCCACGCAATGCGAATGGATTGCTCGTTCTCCTGAGCCGAAAAATCCGCAAGCTTTCGGAAGGTTGGCAGGGTAATAGTGCCAACAAGCCCGCAGGTCAAGCAAAACCTTGCCAATACGAGATGAAATAGCTGTGTCAAAACCGTGCCAGGCAACATGGTTTTTCCTCATTCAGGGTTTATTCAGTTAGCAAGAATTAAAAGCATTATCGAATGCGATCCAGTTGGGGGCATAATATGCCAGTAAACACACACATGAAAATTGCACTCTTTTCAGTAGGACTTGCTGTATCAAGCGCCCTGCCCACTCTTGCAGAGACAGTAGAACATCAAACGCAATTTTCGGTCAGGTTTGGCGGATTGGAAATCGGTGTTGCCAATTTCGACATAAAGTTTGATGAAAAATCATACAAACTTGTTGGATCAGGCAAAACCACAGGATTGATCCAATGGTTCGCGCCTTCCACCGGCAGCTTCACCAGCGCTGGTCAGATGATTGAGAACCAGTTGCGTCCGGCAAAGCACAAAGTTTCAGTGAAAGAGCGGAAGAAGAAGGAACAAAGCGTTCTTCTTGCATTTGCCAATGAGAGCGTTTCAGACATCCAGATCAAGTCAAATAAACCATCAAAGAAGCGTGTTGCCCCTGCTTATGTTCCGGTAGAAGCAAAACACATGGCTAAAGTGCTTGATCCTGTAAGCACATTGATTGTCCCAATGTCAGGCCAGGATGCCCAAAGTGGCTCCAAGGTTTGCAATCAGCGTTTTCCTGTTTTTGATGGCGAAACCCGCTACGATATCCAGCTGAACTACAAAAGCACAAAGCCTATAAAAACCAATGGCTACAATGGCCATGCCTATGTTTGTCAGATGCGCTACGTGCCAGTGGCCGGGCACAAAAAAGACCATCGGTCCGTCAAAGAGATGGCTGCAAACAAGAACATGGAAATTTGGCTTGCACCAATGGCGGGAGTGAGCGTCTTCACACCAATTCAAATTCGCGTCGGCACCAAATATGGACGGTTTACAGCCTCGCCAAAATATTTTGGTCCAAAGGCGAATTAGCCACTGGCAGGCATTGTCGCCAGACGATATTGTCGGGAAAACTTTTCGACCAATATCTTTTTCATGCCCTCCAAACCATCATCTTCAAAAGGCTACGGTGTTACAGCTGTCCTTGGCCCTACCAATACCGGTAAGACCCACATGGCCATTGAGCGGATGGTTGCGCATGGGAGTGGCATTATTGGATTACCGCTCCGATTACTCGCGCGTGAGGTCTACAATAGAATTTGCGAGAAGGTTGGCGTTGCCAGTGTCTCACTTGTCACTGGCGAAGAGCGCATTACGCCAAAAACCGCCCAGTTTCAGGTCTGCACTGTCGAAGCAATGCCGGATCAAACGAACGTTGATTTTGTGGCAATCGACGAAGTGCAGCTTGCTGTTGATCTTGAACGCGGCCACTTCTTCACAGATCGCATCTTAAACCTGCGAGGCAAACACGAAACCATGTTGCTAGGGGCAGATACCATGCTGCCGGCACTGAGGGACCTGTTGCCTGGTATCAAGATCGTCACACGACCGCGAATGTCCGTCCTTTCCTACGCAGGGTCCAAAAAGATAACACGCATGCCTTCCCGCTCCGCCATAGTGGCATTTTCTGCTGACGAGGTTTACGCAATAGCAGAACTGGTGCGTCGGGAACGCGGTGGCGCAGCCGTTGTGACAGGTTCCCTGTCCCCGCGGACAAGAAACGCTCAAGTTGCCCTCTATCAGTCTGGCGATGTTGATTTCATCATTGCGACAGACGCCATCGGCATGGGGCTGAACCTTGATGTGAATCATGTGGCTTTCGCGCAGGACAGCAAGTTTGACGGGTATCAATATCGCAAACTGACAGCGTCAGAACTTGCTCAGGTTGCTGGACGTGCGGGCAGGTATACCCATGACGGAACCTTTGGTGTGACAAGTCGGGTTCAACCCTTTTCAGAAGAACTTGTTGAGGCCTTGGAGACCCATATCTTCGAGCCCTACAAAGTGCTGACATGGAGAAACCGCGAACTCGATTTCTCATCTATTTCCAAACTCCAAAAATCCCTCGAAATACCTGCCAATTCGCCACGATTGATGCGAGCGCCGTCAGGCACTGATGTCGTGGCGTTGGACAGCCTCTCTAGAGATCCGGACATACATGACCTCGCCGTAGGGGAAGACAGGGTAAAACTACTGTGGGAAGTTGCGAAAATCCCGGATTACCGGAAAATTTCACCATCATCCCATGCCGAAATTCTGGCTGAAGTGTATACTGGCTTAACAACAGAGGGGCATATACGCGAGGACTGGTTCGCAAATCTGGTAAACACCGCAGACAACACGCATGGTGAAATTGATGCTCTTTCTACCCGCATCGCGAGCATCAGAACCTGCACTTATCTCTCAAATCGCGATAACTGGCTTGAAAAACCTGCGGAATGGCGCGAAAAGACCCGTGAGGTAGAAGACAGACTATCGGACGCCTTGCATGAAACCCTGACCAAACGCTTTATTGACCGCCGCACAAGCGTCCTCATGAAGCGACTGAAAGAAAACCGAATGCTTGAAGCAGAAATTGGTACGGATGGAAAAGTGACTGTGGAAGGTCACGAAATCGGAGCGCTTCGCGGCTTCCGCTTTTCAATTGATGGTTCAAGTGGCAAAGACGCCAAGGCATTGAATGCAGCCGCGACAAAAGTCCTGTCAGCAGAAGTGGAAAAGAGAGCTGAACGTCTGAACGCCAGCCCGAACAGCGACTTTGTATTGTCCAATGACGGTTCTGTTCGTTGGTTGGGTGAAGTCATTGCCAAACTTGGCTCAAGCGAGACATCTCTCAAGCCGCGCATAATCATGCTGGCCGATGAATATCTGACGGGCCCAACGCTTGATAAGGTCACTGCCCGAATAGATCGCTGGTTGGCAAACCACGTAAATACCGTGTTGAAACCTCTTGCTGATCTTGAGAACAATCAGGAATTGCAGGGCATCGCAAAAGGTGTGGCCTTCAGGCTCCTGGAGAACATGGGGTCGATAGATCGCAAAGAGATCGCCAATGACGTCAAAAGTCTGGACCAGGAAGCCCGCGGAAGCCTGCGGCGTTGTGGCGTTAGATTTGGCGCATATCATATCTTCATGCCAGCCCTTCTCAAGCCAGCTCAAAGCCAGTTAATCAGCTTGCTTTGGGCTGCACAAAACGACAAACTTGACGCGGACGGATTGTCGGAAGTTCCCGAATTATCTGCAGCCGGGCGTACATCTGCCCCAATTGATGAGAACTTCGAACCTCATTTCTATGCCCTGTCAGGATTCAGAATTCTTGGCAAAAAAGCAGTCCGGATTGATATTCTCGAACGTCTCGCCGATCTCATTCGTCCAACCACGCTCTGGAAGCCTGATAGTGACGCACAGAAGCCAGAAGGCGCCATTGACGGGCGCGATTTCTTTGTAACACCAGCCATGATGTCTATCCTTGGTGCAACACACGACGATATGGAAGTCATCCTCAAGGAGCTGGGTTACAAATCCGAGTCCAGACTTGAAGCGGAAATCAAACCAGTGGCAGAGATCGCCAGCTCTGATCTTCCTACGGAGAAAGCTGATGCCGAAACACCAAAAGCTGAAACAGATACGATAGAAGCACCTGCGGAACCAAAAGACAACGCTGCAACAGCAATCGAAACTGAAACGCCTTCTGAACCTGAAGAAGAAAAACGGATATTGATCTGGCGTTACGGAGGTGCTGGAAACCGCAACAATCAACGACCGCCAAATTCAAACAAAAACAAGAAAAACTTCGGCAAAAAAGGCCACCACAACAAAGCTGGTGGCAAACCTCGTACAAGCTCAGGAAAATCAAAACCGAAACAGGCAGACCCGGATTCACCATTTGCGGCTTTGGCTGCTCTCAAGGCCGGCATGAAATCTGACGAATGAATGAACCCGTCACAAGCCAACGTATTGACAAGTGGCTTTGGCATGCACGGATAACCAAGACGCGAAGCCTGGCACAAAAACTTGTGACTGGTGGCAAGGTCCGCTTAGACCGCGAAAAAATCACCAACTCGAGCTGCAAGGTAAACATTGGCAGCGTGTTGACCGTTACACTGTCCCGCGAAATAAAAATTCTCGAAATCATTGCTTTTGCAGACAAACGTGGCCCGTACTCGACCGCATGTACATTGTACAATGATTTGAGCCCACCAAAACCCCAAAAGCATGGTGAAACGAACGATACCAAAACGATTGACGGTCTTGTTGCTGGTCCACGTCCAACGAAACATCAGCGCAAAGAGGCCATGCGCTTGAAACGGAATCCTAATAATTCCTGATTCAGCAAAAAATCCATCTGCGACATCACGGCATCAGAGCAAGCAAGCCCTTGTTTAGCTGAATGAAACACGTTAATCGGTTTGCTGAAAGTTTGTCACTTCATTCTGGAGTTCTGAATGACGTATATCGTTGATGATAACTGCATCAAATGTAAGTACATGGACTGTGTGGAAGTCTGCCCGGTGGATTGTTTCTACGAGGGTGAAAACATGTTGGTCATTCATCCCGATGAGTGCATTGACTGCGGTGTTTGCGAACCGGAATGCCCGGCTGAAGCAATCAAACCAGACACCGAACCGGGTCTGGAGAAATGGCTTCAGATCAACAAAGAATATGCGGAAAAATGGCCAAACATCACGATCAAACGTGAAGGCCCAGCTGATGGTAAAGAATTTGACGGTGTGGAAGGCAAGTTTGAAAAATACTTCTCTCCAGAGCCAGGCGAAGGTGATTGATCGATTTTTGGGCGGCGCGTTCCGGTTATTTGATATTTGGCAATGCTTTCCGCATATGCAAAGGAAACCGTTAGGCATGTGATTTGTCTGCGGGTTGAAAAAACGTCGTTTTTGTGATATCGTTTCTCTAACAGAAAAAAACCGCATTGGTTCTATAATTGAAAATCTCAAGAGTATTGTGTCAGATCGCGCCAACCCTAACGCATAGTGGCTGGCCAAGGGGTATTTTTCCAATCTTGCTAATCAATTGACAAACTCAAGTCGATTTTGCTGCCGACTGTTCGCGAAGAACTTTCAGCGGTGCAGAACCTGTGTCTGTGTGTAGTTAATCAACCGGTCCTGGGCCGGAAACAAAGGAGCCAAACATGGCAGCTGCTAAAAAGACCGTACAACGCCAGGGATTCAAGACAAGCGAGTTTGTTGTCTATCCAGCTCATGGTGTTGGGCAGATCATTGATATTGAGGAACAGGAAGTGGCAGGCTTCAAGCTTGAGCTTTTTGTAATCAACTTCTCACAAGACAAGTTGACCTTGCGCGTACCAACATCAAAGGTCGAGTCTGCCGGCATGCGCAAGCTTTCCGAACCTGCCAGAATTGAAAAGTCTCTGAAAACAGTTCAGGGGCGTGCCCGTATCAAACGCACCATGTGGAGCCGCCGTGCACAGGAATACGAGGCAAAAATAAATTCTGGAGACTTGATCTCAATCGCAGAAGTGGTTCGCGATCTTTTCCGGTCCGAAAACCAGCCTGAGCAATCATACTCCGAGCGTCAACTTTATGAAGCAGCGCTTGACAGAATGGCTCGTGAAATTTCAGCTGTGAAGAAGGTTTCTACCACTGAAGCGGTCACTGAAATTGAAAAGAACCTGGCGTTGAGCCCTAAACGCGGCGCTAAAACTGAAGACGACGATCAGGAAGAAGCTGCATAAGCGTCTATATTTCAAAGAGTTAACAGCCCGGCAGAAATGCCGGGTTTTTTTTTCGTTTTCGTGAACACTTTTTACTGTTTGTGTCGTTGCTAAGACTGTAGTCTTAGAAAAAAGGTTCTCGGATATGATGCATCAGGAAAATATTGGCAAAAGCCTTATCAAGGCAGCGAGCAAAGCACCTTATCTTGAGAAAGAACAAGAGCACCAACTTGCTCTGCGATGGGCTGAAAAACAAGACCAGGAAGCACTGCACCAGCTTACGTCAGCTCATATGCGCCTCGTAATCGCCGTTGCTGCAAAGTTTCGCAGATATGGTTTGCCATTGTCTGATCTGGCACAAGAGGGCCATGTTGGGCTATTGGAAGCTGCTGCGCGTTTCGACCCATACAGAGATGTCCGTTTCTCTACATACGCCACCTGGTGGATCCGTGCATCGATCCAGGATTATATTTTGCGTAATTGGTCGATTGTACGTGGCGGAACAAGCTCCGGACAAAAGTCTCTTTTCTTCAATCTTCGCCGGTTACGCGCCAAGATCATGAAAGACAACAAATCCATGAACAGCCAGGACCTCTACAAGGAATTGTCTGCGGCTATCGGTGTTTCAGTCAAGGATGTTGCCACCATGGATTCAAGGCTGAGCGGTCCCGATATGTCGCTTAATATGCCAGTGGCATCAGATGATGAAGCGAGTACGGAGCGTCAGGATTTCCTGGAATGTGACCAGCCCACTCCTGATGAAACCGTTGGTGATATTATAGACGGGGAGCGTCGTTCTACATGGCTGAACACAGCGCTCAACATCCTGAATGAGCGGGAGTTGATGATTGTCAATAAGCGGAGACTGAGCGAGCGCGGTGCAACTCTAGAAGAACTAGGCGATGAACTTGGAATTTCTAAAGAACGCGTGCGGCAGTTGGAAAACAGGGCACTGAAGAAACTTCAGGACGAGTTGGTAAAAACAAATCCTGAAATTGTTCATCTGATCTAAAGCCTGGCGACACCCTCATCTTGCTATCTGCTGGTGACAATCTTCACCCGCATTCCCGGTTGAACAACATCATCAGAAGAAAGCCCGTTGATTAATCTGAACAAAGCCAATTGCTTGTTGGTACCTTGCATGCGGGAAGCGATGCGGGTTTGTGTGTCCCCTGCCTGAGCTTGAACAACCTTGACTCGCAAGGGTTTCAACTGGGCAACTTCCCTTTCAGAAAGGGTTCTGAAGCTTCCTGTTATCTGACGGGAAACAGCATCCAGATTGGTATTCGTCTGCGGGGCAGCGGTAATAAACCTGAACACTTGACTGTCGTCGCGAACAACACGCACCTTAAAACGCCAGCCATCTCCCCGTGCAGTGGCACTTGCAGTCTTCAAGTCATTGAGCGTCTCTTCGCGAATGGTTTCCTCAACAAGTCCGGTAATCCAGCCACTTTGGAGATATTCAGTCAGTGATGTGCGCTTTGAAACGACTGTTGCGTCAAAACGGGTTGCTATATCATTTGGGCCAGAAACAAGAACCGCTTTCGACTGGTTGTCGATGCGGAAACCTGAAGGTGCTTTGAACGTCACTCCTAGTCCGGCATGCGAAAAAGTCCGACCGCGAACAAAGCCTTCTTCCGGCGTATCGCCAAACATCATGCCATCAATACCGGCATAGTAACGTTCAGCACCTCGTTCTCCAATTCCCGGTGCGCCGAAAAACCGTGCATGACGTCTCGCAAGTTCGACACGCTTCGGAGTTGAGGGATGGCTTGAGGCAAAGTTCTCAGTATCATCAAAACTTTTATCGCCTGACAAAAATGCCCGATAGGCGTCCATGGTCCTTAAAAACCGTTCGGCCGCATAAGGATCATAACCTGCACGGCCAATCATGCGAATACCGATCGTATCAGCCTGTAATTCCTGATCCTGAGAAAAGGCTGCGAGGCGCAGCTTGTTGGCTGCAACCGCAAATTGCCCAGCGGTGTTGCCTCCCAAAACCTGATTGGCAACGCGTTCTCCGATAGCTGCACCTTCGAGTTGTTCCTTGCGAACAATTGCGTGGTTGGCGCTCACATGCGCCATCTCATGAGCAAGTACGGCCGCCACTTCGGAAGAATCATTCGCCAATGCAAGCAACCCGCGGGTTACGTACAAATAACCACCCGGCAAAGCAAAGGCGTTGACCTTGGGCGAATCCAACAGTGTTACCTTGAAAACCCGTGATGGATCTTCGGAAACACTGACCAATTTACCGATAACAACCGCAATAAGCTTCTCGGCTTTCGGATTGGAGTACACCCCGCCGTAGCGAGCGACAACGAGAGGGTGTTCTTTTTTACCAATGCTTTCTTGAGGATCTTCCGGACGCACCCAACTGGAGGTAAGACTTGTTTTCTCATTCAATCCTGAATTGGGGTCCACACAGCCAACAAGAGTAAGGGTCGCCAGAACAATTCCTGCCAACTTGCGTCTTACAGAAGAAGACGCCTCACCGCCGAGGCAATGTGAATGGTACAATCTTTCGTTCACTACGCCCGCTTAACTATCGACTTGTCTCCGAAGATATATGATTCATGCTCCAAATTCGCAGAATTCTCGCAGATATCGATCAAATTCGCCTACAAAAGCTTACACTCAGTTAAATTCCAAATTTTGGCCTAAATGTGCAGATTGGGAGCAAATCCTGATGCTACGAGGTCGTTGGCCGACCGATTGAATGATAGTCGAAGTCTTTCACCTCGTCCAATGGATAAATATTTCGCAAATCAACAAGGGTTGGGGACTTCAAGAGCGCCTTCATTCGGCCCTTGTCCAATGCGCGGAACTCGTTCCACTCCGTTAATATGACTGCGGCATCCGCATCTTCCATACATTCATAGGCACCATCACAAAACTCGACATTGTCAAGCAATTCTGAAGCTTCCTTTAGCCCTTGAGGGTCGTATGCACGTATGTTGGCGCCCCTTTCCTGAAGTCCTGGTACGATCACAAGGCTGGGGGCTTCTCGCATATCGTCCGTATTCGGCTTGAATGTCAGTCCCAGTATAGCAATGGTTTTGCCAGAAACTGAACCACCCATCGCTTTTTCGATCCGCTGGATCATGGATACTTTTCGCTCGTCATTCGATTTGATTACCGTATCAACAATGCTGATAGGTGCATCATAGTCATGGGCTGTCTTAGACAAGGCGAGCGTATCTTTTGGGAAACAGGAACCACCATATCCGGGACCTGCATGCAGGAATTTCGACCCGATCCGGTTATCAAGACCTATGCCTTTGGCAACCTGTTGCACATTGGCACCTACCGCATCACAAAGGTCAGAGATTTCATTGATAAAGCCGATTTTGACTGCAAGAAACGCGTTTGCCGCATATTTGATCAATTCAGCAGTGCGTCGCTCCGTTTTCAGCAATGGAGTCTCATTCAGATAAAGCGGTCGGTATAATTCGGTCATCGCTTCAAAGGCTTTGTCCGACTGTGCTCCAACCACCACACGATCAGGGCGCTTAAAGTCTTCAATCGCAGCGCCTTCACGCAAAAACTCGGGGTTGGACGCCACATCAAATTCTGCAGAAGGGTTTGTCTTCTGAACAATGGCATCCACTTCATCGCCGGTTCCCACAGGAACGGTCGATTTGTTAACGATAACTGTATAGCCTTTGAGGTATCCGGCAATCTCCTCTGCAGCTGCATAGACATAACTCAGATCGGCATGGCCATCACCACGACGGGTTGGTGTGCCAACGGCTATAAAGACGATGTCGGCTTCACCAATTGCCGTTTCAGGATCCGTCGTAAAATCCAGACGCCCCGCCTTCACATTGGTGTCAACAAGAACATCCAGGCCAGGTTCATAAATCGGCATAACGCCATTCTCGAGATTGTCGATTTTAGACTGATCCTTATCGACACAAGTTACGGTATGACCAAAGTCCGCAAAACACGCGCCGGAAACCAGCCCTACATATCCTGTCCCAATCATGACCACACGCATATGGAATTCTCCTGGAAAATAATCGTGTTTGACCGCGAATTACGGTTCATTTTTGTAGCTTCGAAGCTGATGACTTAACCTGAGAAAGTGCCATCAGAACACCGACTGAATGCCACAAGCAGAAACGTCTTTCAACAGTCCTAACTGCAGGATATGTCGCGCAAAACTACATCGAATGATAACGCCCGCATTTACGAAAATTTGGTAAAAAGGTGTTACCGGTGTCGAATGGGCAAAAACATACAAAAAATCAAAAGATCACAGCGACTTGGATACCGATTATCAATAGGTCTTGGCATCCTGATTTTTTGTGCTGTAACGATTGCGTCCGGATCGGTTTCCTGGTTTGGATTCAAGCGTGAACTTGCCCAACAGCAATTGCTCTTCACAGGAGCCGCTGACATCTTCTCTGTTTCCCTGGCCGAGCCACTTGCAGAAGACGACACCCGATCTGTGCAACGGGTTCTGACGGCAATCAGAAAATTTGATGCCTTCGAGTTCGCGAAAGTTGTTCTCCCATCCGGGCAAAACTACGCAGAAATGGGTGGAGGGATCACATTAGAGAGCGATGATAACAAGACTGCAGAATCCAGCCTGCTCTTTACTGAGAGACTTTGGATAGAAAGTGAAATTACAAACGCCGGCACCAATATCGGAACACTGTCTATCCTTGCAGATGTTTCCAACATCAAAAATGCATTTATTCGTAATATTCTGCTCAATCTTTTGCTGGCTGCCGGAGCAACGATCGGTGCAATCACGCTCGCGCTAATGCTTGTAAGGAAAATCACGCACCCAATAGAATCACTGTCCTCCCTTATGGCGAAGCTTGGTGCAAATGCAGATTACTCCCGTAGAGCGCCAGAGGATGAAAAAGGCGAGATCGGAGTTTTGGCCACATCCTTTAACAGGATGCTGAACGATATCCAAACCCGCGATCAGGCGCTTCTGGATTATCAAAACACATTGGAACTCAAGGTCGAAGATCGAACAAAGGAACTGCTTGTCGCCAAAGAAGTTGCAGAAAACGCCAACGCAGCCAAGTCTGAATTCCTTGCAACCATGAGCCACGAGATCAGAACGCCGATGAATGGCATGCTGTTGATGTCAGAACTTCTCGCTACCGCAGAATTGACCCCAAAATACCAGCGCTACGCCGAAGTGATCATGAAATCCGGCAAGAGCCTATTGGCGATCATCAACGATATTCTCGATTTTTCAAAGATTCAGTCCGGCAAACTCGAACTTGAGACAATTGAAGTATCCACCAGCAGCCTTGTCGAAGATGTCATGAGCCTCTTCTGGCAAAAAGCGGAGGAGAAAGGGCTCGACCTTGCCGCCTATATCAGTCCCGCGGTGCCGGAGAAAATCCTGGGCGATCCGACACGCCTCAATCAGGTACTCAGCAACCTTGTAAACAATGCACTCAAGTTTACGGACAAAGGCAGTGTCATCATCAGTGTCGACCCGACAAATGTGAACAACCAGCCTGGCATTCAGGTCTCGGTGATGGATACCGGGATCGGCATTGCACCGGAAAACATATCAAAAGTCTTCGAAAGCTTCAGCCAGGCCGATCAAAGCACAACCAGAAAGTTTGGCGGAACGGGATTGGGTCTGCCGATCTGCAAGCGGCTCACAGAAGCAATGGGCGGCGAATTAGGCATCACAAGCGAGCTTGGTATCGGTTCCACATTTTATTTCACACTCCCAATCGCTCAATTGCGCAATGCGCCGAGCTACTTGTCATATGCGCCCAAGCGAACCTTGGTTGCCCTGCCCGTGACGCCAACTCTCGAAATAATTAACCGCGAGCTCCGGTCACTAGGCTGCCCAATACATAGTGTTTCTCCGGAACAATTGCCCAACGAAGATATTTCCGATTGGGAGGTAGTCATTGCAGAAACCTCAACACTCGCCAGGCTCGAGGCTCTGAACCCGGGGCAAACCTGCATCGGCATGAGCAAACTGGGTGACAGCCTCCTGGAATCATTAATCGAAAGCGAACTCGTCCACGACTGCTTCTCTAAGCCCGTCTCCTCTCTTTCGATACGCAAAACTCTGGAGCGGGTTTTGCGCGGCGAAGCCATGGGCAAATCCCTGTTGAAAGTACAAAAAACTCAGAGCGAAAACCTGCCGCAATACAGCAACAAGCGCGTGCTGGTTGCAGATGACAGCGCCGTAAATAGGGAGGTTGTCATTCAGGCACTTAACCGTTTCAACATTAATCCGGTTGTCGTGGATAACGGACCTGAAGCCATCGAGAGATTCAAAAATCAGAAGTTCGATCTGGTGTTTATGGATTGCAGCATGCCGGAAATGGATGGCTTTACCGCCACCCGCGAACTCAGAAAGCTTGAAGACAACAAATCAGAGCAACCAATTCCAATCATCGCGCTGACAGCCCATGTGGCTGAAAACATAGCAACCAAGTCAAATGAAGCTGGCATGGATGAAGTTGTGGTCAAACCATTTACGATCCAATCAATCGGCGATTGCCTCGCGCGGTGGCTTGAACCTGCATCCGAATTGGCTCTAATGGGCGAGCAGCACAATGTCGAAGAAACCCAATCATCTGTAACGTCTGACACGGTTGATGGTTCTGAACAAGGCGTCCCAATTGACTCCAAATTGCTACAGAACCTCCAGGAAATAGCCGGTGATAGTTACCAGTCGGTGATCCGACAACTCAATACGATCTATTTGGACAATGCTCCCGCTGCATATGAAGAACTGAAATATGTTATGGTTGAAGACAGTGATACAGAACTTCTCAACCAAGCGGCTCATGCGCTCAAATCCATGAGCATGAACATCGGGGCAAAACGACTAGGTGATTTGTGTCAAAAAATCGAAGTTCTCGCCATGGCAACCGAATTTGATCAGATCATTGCACTGAAAGACCGTCTGGATGACGAGTTTTCAACAGTGGTGGACCATCTGGAAACTGTTATAGCGCAGGAAGAAGCGCCGCAGACCTCTCTGCCTGTAAGCCCTCAAGTGGCAGGCGGCTGATTTCATTATGAGATTTATGAGTTTGTTAACGTGGACATAGGATTATCTGGGATCAGGAACCAAAACGATGACTAGATATCAAAGCGTCCTTATCGTCGATGACGACCCAACTCAGATCACTCTGCTGACCTCCTATTTCATTGCGATGGGAGCGCGTAAAGTGGACGGCGCAACCAATGCTGCTGAAGCAGTTTCCAAACTGTTGGAGCATGGCCCGGATATAGACCTCATCGTAACTGACCTCCAAATGCCAAAAATGGACGGCTTGGAGTTTATGCGGAATATCAAGGATACAGAGTTTGCAGGAAAGTTTGCGATCGTCTCAGGTGTAAAAGCCGACCTGATCGGGCACGCTGCGAGGCTCGCCAAGATGCACTCACTTGATTTCATTGGGCAAATAAAAAAACCAATTACTAAAGATTCACTAGACGCTGTATTTCTCAAAGAACATGGCGACAAAGACAAACCGACTTCCGAACGTGGTAGTGTGATTACGCAAGATGCCTTTTCACTAGCAATGCGTACAGGAGAAATTATTGCCCATTATCAACCCAAAGTGTCAGTCAAAACAGGCAAGATAGAAGGCGCAGAAGCTCTCGCTCGCTGGATCAGAAGCGATGGAACAATGGTTCCCCCAGAAGATTTTGTACGATTTGCCAGCAACGCTGGCCGAATGAATGAGCTGACCTTTCACCTGTTCGATACCGTACTGAAAGACTTACCCCGTTTTGTTGATCACTGTCCCGAACTGAAAGTCGCCATCAACCTGGATGCCGAGAATATTCGAAACAGGGCCCTGCCGGATCAATTCTTCGATCGGATGAACATGCGCGGCATCAAGCCCAAAAACCTTAGTTTTGAGGTAACAGAGAGCAACATTCTCGACCTGGATGTGACAACATTGGAAGTTCTTTCGCGTCTGCGCGTTTTCGATTTTGACGTGGCAGTGGATGATTTTGGCACCGGTTCATCCAATATTCAGACCCTGCGCGATTTTCCATATTCAGAGCTCAAGATCGACAAAACGTTCATATCTGATGCAATCACAAACGCATTCTCGAAAGAAACCGTGAAAGCGGCTGTTGGCCTGGCGCGTCAGCTGGACATGAATATTGTCGCGGAAGGTGTCGAGGACATTGCTACCTGGGAAATGATCCAGGAACTGGGTGTTGATCAGGCACAAGGATTTCTTGTTTCCAAGGCGATGCCTCGTGATGATTTCCTCCGCTTCATTACAGAAAACCCTGAGGGAATTCATCTTAGAGCTGCGTGACTGAGCGACATCGGAATTTGCCCGGAACAGGCACCAAAACCTTTTCAAATTCTTCAAGCGTGTAGTATCACTCTCATGTGGTCCCGTAGCTCATCAGGATAGAGCGCAAGATTCCTAATCTTGAGGTAATAGGTTCGAGTCCTATCGGGATCACCATATCAGATTTTTCCAAAGCAGATTGCAATTTTAGTGAGCGAAAACTTCAGGAGACGCTTTGGCAAAAGCATCAAGTGACGCACAAACACGCTCCACCTCAAGAATCCGGGACAAGTCATCAATTTCAACACCCCAGCGACGGGCATTATACAGCTGCGGTATAAGGCAAATATCGGCCAAAGAAGGTGTATTGCCCACACAAAAAGGAGCTTGTTTAAACCCTGCCAATTGGGCCTCAAAGGCTTCCAATCCCGGGCGGGTAAATCGACGCATCCATTCGGAGCGTTGAGGCTCCTTTCCTTTGGTAGCGTAAGTTACCACAGACAGATTGCATACTGGATGTACATCCACCGCAAGTGTGTAAGCTAATGACCTTACACGTAATTTCTCAGCAGGATCATCCGGGAGAACACTAAGCTTCCCTGTGTCATTCAAGTATTCGATGATCGCCAGGGACTGGGTAAAGCGCTTGCCATCAATCTCCAACACAGGCACAAGGCCTTGCGGACTGCGGTTGATATGCTCTTCAGTTTTTTGCGTGCTTTGAAGCAAATCAACCATCTCACTGCGAAACGAAATACCAGCCAGATTAAGCGCAATACGCACCCGATAGCTTGCGGAAGATTTTGGATAATCCCACAAAACCGCTTCGGTCATTTCGCAGCTTTCAACGCTTCCTGCAAAACCGTTCGATCACCAATCTGATTGGCAAGTACCAAGATTAGCCGAGCGTTGAATGCATCACTTTCCTCCTTAGAGAGGCCCTCATGGGCGGCCAGCAATTCATCGTAAAATCCGTCAGGGTCCGGAATATTGGGTTCCACATTTATGGACATCAGCGCACCTTTCCATTGGTCTTTCTTAATCGCTGCTGATTGCAGTGCGTAACGCGGAGCGAATTGCTTCCATATCGAACTCGGGCCATCTGGCTACCACGTGCTGATCCGGACGGATAAGATACACAGCACTATTATTACTACCGAGATAGCGTTGTTTCATTTCACTAGAGGGCTCAGTTACAGACAGCGTTTTGACATCAATGCCATTAATCAGCAGATTATCTGCTACCGGTTCGTTGACGGCGAGTAGGCAAAAGCCGTTGTTAAGGTGATCGAGCAAAAATCCTTCGCCCAAAGGCGCATCCGGGCATGGCCGTCCGGGTTTGGTCACATCCGGCCCATCGAGTTTATCTTCTCCAAACAGCGGGAACTCGTGGTAAGTGCAAGGCACAGAAAGTCTTCCCGAATTGACCAGAGGACGGGCAAAGGCATGGTCGCGGGCAAGGTGAAGCACCGCATCCCGGAACATTCTGGACATTTCGCTTTTGGGCGTCATGAAGTCAGTTGCTCTAGAAGAGTTCAAAATGTTTTCGTCGGCCCCATGGCCGCGCTCATGACTGTAACTGTCAAGCAAGCTTTCTGGTGCGAGTCCTTTCAGCACCAAGTAGAGTTTCCAGGCCAGGTTTTCTGCATCCTGCATACCTGAATTGGCACCTCTGGCTCCGAAGGGCGAGACCTGATGCGCGCTATCTCCCGCAAAGAAAACATTCCCTTTACGAAACTCTCTCATCCTGCGGCATTGAAACGTATAAATAGAAGTCCAGACCAGTTCATATTCCGGCACAGTGCCGGTCTGGCTGGAAAGCATCGCATCAACACGGGCTCGGATGCGTTCAGGATCCATTTCCAGTTCTCGGTCGATATCCCACCCAAGTTGAAAATCGATGCGCCAAGTATCATCTGGCTGCTTATGCAACAGAGCTGATTGTCCCGAATTTTTGAAGGGTGGTTCGAACCAGAACCAGCGCTCCGTGGGAAAATCAGCTTGCATGCGCACATCGGCAATAAGGAAATTGTCTTCAAACACCCGACCTTCAAAACCAAGCCCTAGCATTTCCCGAACTGGGGAACGTGCACCGTCACACGCAATTACCCAATCGGCTTCCAGCTCATAGGGACCATCAGGCGTATCAACTTCCAACAGCGCATGTTCGTCATGTTGAATCAGGTTGGTAACCTTATTGCGGCCGCGAATTTCAATCGGCTTACCCGCCAATTGAGCGCGATTGATTTCTTCGACGAGAAACCGCTCAAAATAGGGTTGCTGCAGATTGATAAAGGCCGGATGGCGATGGCCTTCTTCAGGTAGAAGATTGAACTCAAAGAGACGATTTTCATCATGAAAAACTTTGCCTAGATTCCATACGACCCCTTTTTCCACCATGGGCTTCGCTGCACCAAGGCGGTGACAAATGTCCAATGTGCGCTTTGCAAAGCAAATCGCCTTCGAACCAAGACCTGCGCCATCGTGATCATCAAGCACCAGAACCGGTGTACCTTTCTTGCCAAGGTCCAGTGCAAGGCCCAGCCCCACCGGACCACCGCCAATCACCACAACCTTGTGGCGTTTGGGTGGCGCCGTCTGATCGGCCACCTTTTGATAAGGATAGAGCTGGAATGCAGTTTCGTAACGTTGTGCGACCATAATCTCCTCCAGATCGCTGCTTAACCTTGCAACTGTGCCCACATGTCAAGATCGCGCTCAGCAGTCCATATCCGAGGCGTATCAATGCCACGTGCTTCGTCGTAAGCGCGCGATACGTTAAAGGGCAGACAGTGTTCATAAATCGCATATTCTGAAAATTTCGGATCACAACTAGCTCTGACAGCGTCCCAGGCTTCCTTCAGTGTTCCCCCTCGGGCAGCAACCTTGGCTGCCGGATCATAGGTGGAATAGACAAAATCCCGTGTGCTTTCGATGGCTCGGGCCACTGCCTCTTTGCCAATCAGCGCACCACCACGACCAGGCGCAATAGCATCAACGTCAAAAGCCATGATGTTGTCCAGCGTGTCGCCCCAATCGGCAAAATGACCATCGCCGCAATAGCATGCCGAGTGATCTTCCACGATATCACCGGTAAACATGACGTTTTCATCAGGCACATGAATAACAATGTCACCCGCCGTATGTGCCCGCCCAAGATGCATCAAGTCTACGCGTCGATTGCCAAGATAGACCGTCATAGAGTCGCTGAATGTTGTGGTGGGAAACGTAAGTCCGGGAATACTCTCATGGCCCTCAAACAGTCGAGGAAACCGTTGAAACTCGGAATCCCAGTCTTCCTGACCCCGCTCGACCACCATAGCGCGAGCCGCATCGCCCATAATTACCTGATCAGCTGAATATGCTGAGGCTCCCAGCACACGCACAGCGTGGTAATGGGTCAGCACCACATGACTTATTGGCTTGTCAGTGACAGATCGAACCTTTTCAATAACCTTTTCAGCCAGGCGAGGTGTCGCCTGAGCTTCAACGATCATCACGCTGTCATCACCAATTATTACGCCGGAGTTTGGATCGCCTTCAGCGGTGAAGGCCCAAAGGTCTTTGCCTACTTCGTCAAACGTGATCTTCTTCTCTGTCATGTCCCCCTGGGACGCAAAAGCTTTAGCCATTTTTTTTCTCCACAACTTGTTCAATCGCACCGAAGATGGATTTGCCATCGTGATCCTTCATTTCGATGCGTACAGTATCTCCAAATCTCATGAAACCCGTAGTTGGCTTTCCATCCTTGATGGTCTCAATCATCCGGATTTCCGCAATACAGGAATAGCCCACACCACCTTTTGAAACCGGCTTGCCGGGACCATTTTCCAGTTTGTTGGAGACCGTGCCTGATCCAATAATGGCGCCAGCTCCAAGGGGCCTGGTCTTAGCCGCATGTGAAACCAACTGGCCAAAATCAAATGTCATGTCGATGCCTGCCTCTGCCCGACCAAATGCTTCGCCATTGTAATCCACGCAAAGCGGCAAGAGCACCTTGCCGCCATCCCAAGCGTCTCCCAGTTCATCCGGCGTAATTGCAACAGGAGAGAAGGCAGAAGAGGGTTTGGATTGGAAAAATCCGAAGCCCTTGCCCAACTCTGCCGGGATCAATCCCCGTAAAGAGACATCGTTGACCAGCATAATCAAACGAATAGCTTGCGCTGCTTCTTCGGGCGATGCGCCCAGAGGCACATCATCAACAATAACGGCCACTTCGCCTTCCATGTCGATTCCCCAGTCTTCCGCACCATCAGGGAAAGAAATCGGATCGCGAGGACCCAACAAGGTATCTGAACCGCCCTGATACATGAGAGGGTCTGTCCAGAAACTCTCTGGCATTTCTGCGCCACGCGCCTGACGCACAAGTTCGACATGGTTCACATAGGCAGATCCGTCTGCCCATTGATAGGCGCGTGGAAGCGGGCTCATGGCGTCCTTCTCATGAAAGCGCTGAGTTGGCTGACTAGCCGTCTCAAGCCCTTGTGCTACCCGGGCCAATCTGGGGGCAATTGCTTCCCAGTCATCAAGAGCTGACTGCAATGTAGGAGCGATGTGACCGACTGCTGTGCATTGTGTCAGGTCCTTGGAGACCACGACCAGCACCCCGTCTCGGGTGCCATTTTTAAGGGTTGCGAGTTTCAAGTGTCTGATCTTTCTGTTTAGCTATTTTTTACCTGGCGTTCCGTCGAACTTCTTGTCTAGTGACGTCCAGCAATCAATGTAATCGTCCTGCAAGGGCGCCTCCTTCGCTGCGAATTCAGTCAGGTGCTGTGGAAAGCGTGTCTCGAACATGAATGACATGGTGTTGGATAGATATTCAGGCTCAAGATCGGCGTTCGACGCCCCTTCAAAAGCGTTCTTGTCCGGTCCGTGGGGCAGCATGCAATTGTGCAGGCTCATCCCACCAGGCACAAATCCCTTCGGTTTGGCATCATAGACACCATAAATGTTGCCCATCAATTCCGACATAACATTTTTGTGGTACCACGGCGGGCGGAAGGTATTTTCCGCAACCATCCAACGGTCCCTGAACAATACAAAGTCGATATTCGCAGTACCCTCCATGCCTGACGGCGCGGTAAGAACGGTGAATATGGAAGGATCCGGATGATCAAACAAAATTGCACCAACCGGACAATAAGTTCGTAAATCGTATTTATACGGTGCGTAGTTGCCGTGCCATGCCACCACATCCAAAGGGCTATGCCCGATTTTGGTTTCATGGAACTGACCGCACCATTTAATCGTCAGCGTAGAGGGAACCTCACGGTCTTCAAAGGCAGCAACAGGTGTTTTAAAATCCCTCCTATTCGCCATGCAATTGGCTCCAATGGGACCGCGGCCCGGAAGCTCAAATTTCTGACCGTAATTTTCACAGACAAAACCACGGCATGGCCCATCCAGAACTTCCACCCGGTAAACCAAACCGCGGGGTATGACAGCGATTTCCTGCGGCTCGATGTCAATGACACCCAGTTCTGTACAAAATCGTAGCCGACCTTCTTGCGGCACAATCAGCAATTCAGAATCCGCAGAATAGAAATAAGCATCCACCATGCTTTCGGTCACCAGATAAACGTGACTTGCCATGCCTGTTTGCGTGTTCACATCTCCCGCAGTGGTCATGGTGCGCATTCCGGTGAGCCATGTCAGGGACTCCTTGCTTGTTTCCACCGGATCCCAACGATACTGCCCGAGGGATGTTACATCTTCGATGACATGAGGAGCCGATTTCCAATAAGGCATGTCGATGCGCTCAAAACGATGTGTATGCTTTACCGACGGGCGAATTCGATAGCACCATGTCCGCTCATTTTGATGGCTTGGTGCGGTAAAGGCTGTGCCCGATAATTGTTCGCCATACAGACCATAATTACACTTTTGAGGGCTGTTCATGCCTTGTGGGAGTGCATCCGGCAAAGCTTCAGTTTCAAAATCGTTGCCAAATCCCGGCATATATTCGAGAGAGCTCCGACTTGAATCATTTTCGACATCAATCGTCTTAGAGGAGACATCAATATTCATAATAGTCCCTTTCGTAACTTTCCAAAATGTACTAGTTGCTTTTGTAACTAACAAGCGATAATTTCCATTCATGGATCAGAAAAATTCTTTTGAACTCACAGACTTCTTGCCTTACCTGCTCAATCAGGCGGCGGAAGTAACCAGCCGTGACTTTGAGCCATATTATAAGAAGAAATACGGCATGTTGCGTACAGAATGGCGAGTACTGTTTCATCTGGGTCAATACGGCACCCTAACCGCGAAAGACATCTGCCAACGCGCACGAATTCACAAGACCAAGGTCAGTCGCGCAGTCCATGCACTTGAACAGAAACGCTACCTGAGTCGCGAGCAACTTCCCGATGATCGTCGTCATGAGAAGCTGGATTTAACCCGATCAGGACAACGGGTGTTCAAGGACCTTGAAACTGAGGCCCAGAATTTTGATCGGCAGATGATGACGAGTTTCACTGAGGAAGAGTATCAAATGTTCCGCTCTCTTCTGGCCCGTGTGGCGAAACTCTAGGCACATGATTGCTCTGATGTTGTCTTCCTTCTTTCGGGATACCCAAAGAATTTCTTTATCATAGAATTCCAGAAATCTTTTGCGCCAAGAAAGGTTAGACAACTCATTTGGTTGGGTGAAACCAATTGCTAGAAGATCTGTCATTCAACTCAGCAAAACTGAAAACGGAAAATGTATTCCGATGCATTCCGACATGTTGGGCGGATATAGTTCTGAGATATTTCGAAAGCATTCTTGAAACACCGGCCCGCGAAATACCGCAGCCCGGTGCTTCATATTTCTAAAGGTTTCCTGCAGCCATTTCTGACGCAAGATGGTCCGCCTGACGGATCGCCAAGGCGACAATCGTCAATGTGGGATTCTCTGCAGCACCTGTTGTGAACACACTGCCATCCGAAACGTATAGGTTCGGGATATCATGCGTCCGTCCCCATTTGTTTACCACGCCATCACGCGGGTTTTCTGACATCCTGTTGGTGCCAAGGTTGTGTGTGGATGGATATGGCGGCGTCGGGAAGGTTCGGGTTGCTCCAACAGCATCATAGACCGCCTGCCCTTGCTGATATGCATGATTGCGCATGGCAATGTCATTCGGATGATCATCAAAATGCACATTCACAACCGGCAAACCATATTTGTCCTTCACATCATTGTTGAGGGTAACACGGTTGGTTTCCTGGGGCATGTCTTCACCCACGAGCCACATACCAGCCATGTTTTCATACATGTCCAATGCAGTTGTAAACTCGCGACCCCAGGCACCCGGATCAAGGAACGCAGCCATAAACGGTAATCCAAGTGCCAGTGTTTCCATCTCGTAGCCGCCCACGAACCCACGGCTCGGGTCATGTCTGGACTCATCCGTGATAATTCCAGCCATGGTGGTTCCACGCCACATTTTCACAGGCTTGTCGAACACGGCATAAACGGAGCCGGTCATGTGCCGCATGTAGTTGCGCCCAACTTGACCCGAAGAGTTAGCCAGACCATCTGGGAACATGCTGGACGCTGAATTGAGCAACAGACGTGGGCTCTCAAAGGAGTTACCAGCAACACAAACGACACGTGCCTTCTGCATTTGCAAATTGCCGTCCTTGTCGAAATACTCGACACCGGTCACCTTACCTTCGTCATTGTGAAGAATGCGTGCAACATGCGATTCTGGACGGACTTCCAGATTTCCGGTTGCCTCCCCTTCCTCAATGTCGTGATAGCCTGCTGACCATTTTGCACCCCACTTGCAACCCTGGAAGCAAAAGCCGGTTTGCTGACACATCGTGCGATCGGTATTATCACTCGAAGAAATTGCCATTCTGCCGGTATGAACGTCCTTGTATCCAAGGGACTTCGCACCTGCTTCAAACACCTTATAGTTGTTGTTGCCAGGCAGGCCTGGACGGTTACCGGTTCGCGTCACATGCAATTTGTCCTCTGCCTTTGTGTACCAGGGATCCATTTCCGCCGCATCAATCGGCCAGTCCAGAAGGCTCGCGCCCTGAACATTGCCATAGGTTGTTGCAGCCTTCCATTCATGGTCCTGAAACCGTAAGGAAGCCCCCGCCCAGTGCTGGGTAGTCCCACCAACCGACTTTACGATCCATGCGGGAAGTCCGGAAAAGTCCTTGGCAACGCGCCAGTCGCCCGAGGTAGTTCTGGGATCAAGCCAGGCCAACTGGCCGAAACTGTCCCATTCATCGTTGATGAAATCTTGCGGTGTGTGTCTTCCACCTGCTTCTAGCGCAACGACGCTGACGCCTTTCTGGGCGAGTTCGTTCGACAGAACACCGCCACCGGCGCCTGTTCCGATTACCACGACAACACTGTCGTCATTCTTGTCAAATGGTGCAGCCATTTTCGTGTCCTCCCCTTAAATCCAGTTAATGTCGTTAAAGCCGCGATCGATGTAGCCACCTTTTGAGAAGCTTTCACCTTCGTAGCCAAAGAGTGGCCATACGGCTTTTTGATTGTACAATCCCGTGACAAGGCCGCCCCGGACGGTTTGGAAAAACGGGCTGTCTTCCATGCCCCGCAAAATGTCCACGCGGTCTCGTTCCCAGCCAGCGCCCACGTAACTTGAATGCCCTTTACCGACAGCAGCAGCATTCAGCGCTGCGATACCGGCTTCAACCGTATCCTTGCTGTCTGCGGAATCGTAACCTTTTACCGCTGCAGCGTAGAACTCGTCTCCCACATGGTCATGGGGATAGATATCACGTGCCATCTGGATGAGTGTCGCCATGGTTTCCGGCTTGAGATGCTGTACTTCCAGCGCCCAACTGGCTGTTGGACTTGCAACGAACCCGGCGCCTACAACAAATGCCGCCCCAAGGGCCGCACTTCCTGACAACAACTGTCGCCGGGTCATGCTTACAACAGATTTTTCTTTCTTCATAATTTCCTCCTAGTCACTTTTTTCTCTCCCTCTCCTACTGATACCGGCCATGGCGCTGCATGACCTCGATCTCATATCCGTCCGGGTCCTGAACAAAGAAAAACTTCGCCAGCAATGCGCCGTCGCGATTGAACTCAACAATTTTTCTTGGGTTAAGGCCTGCCTCTTGAAAACGGACATGCTCGCTATCGAGGTCTTCCACCACAACAGCCAAATGACCATATCCGTTGCCAAGATCGTATGGCTCCGTCTGATCCTTGTTGATCGTCAGCTCGACTTCGAAATCAGCTTCTGCATTCCTCAGGTAAACCAGTGTGAAACTGTCAAAATCGAGACGTGTATCGATATCCAGATCAAATGCAGTCTTGTAGAAATTGACCGAACGCTCTTCATCAAGCACGCGGATCATGGTGTGAACTGACTTTGCCAAGCTTCTCTCTCCCTTTGTTTTTACTGGGAGGATACCCGCTTTGGCATTTGGACTGGTAGTAAGCGACTACTACACTTGGATAATTACGAGACTGGTACCAAAGCTTTCTAAGCCACTTGGGCTTCGATTTTCAGGGCTGCAATACGGTCAGAATTGCCACGTACTTCTTCAACATAAGTGAGACAGGCGCACCTTAGTAAAGAAGCGAAGTTTTGCACCTCTCCCCTGAGGTCCAGCACTTCATCGTGTAACGTGGTCAAGAATTTGCTTAGTGCCATTCCCTGTGCGGCTGAAACTTCTTCGAGTATTTCCCAATAAGCGGTCTCAAGTCTTACACTCGTGACATGGCCTCCAAGGCGGATGGATCGGGTCTCTCCTGAATATCTTTCAGGGGCCTGACCTGCAAATATCTGACACATATTTTCTCCTCCAGACCTAAAAGTAAAATATGGGATCGAGTTTTTGTCAAATTTCTTCGGCCTCACGTCGCCTAACTTCGCCATTCGATTGGCAGCGCAAGCGGCAAGTCCAAGTGTATAATGGTAGTCACCGCTTCCTATTCCATCACTTCAATGCCGGTAAACTGCGTAGTCTTTCTCGTGCCAAATCAAGGAAACTGCGGATTTTTGTCGGCACCCGTCTTCCTTCGTTGTGAACGAGATGAATGGGCAGCGGTTCGGGTTCAAAATCGTCGAGCACACATTCCAATTGCCCTGAAAGCAAGTCTGGACCGACTTGATATGACAAGACTCGTGTCAAACCCCACCCTGATCGCGCTAGTGACACAGCAGTTGCCACGCTGGAAACGGATAATTTCGGTGTCAACTTTAAGAGTATTTCTTCTTTTTTGCCAAATCGCCACTCAACCTTGGGTGCGACGGTGGTCGCAGCAACAAGGCGATGATGCTTCAGATCACCTGATTCTTTAGGTCTGCCATGCCGCTCAAAATATTCAGGAGAGCCGCAGATCACACGACGAACTTCTCCAACCTTCAATGCCATCAGTCCTGATGATGTAAGCGGTCCAATCCTCACGCCAATATCCAACCCTTCTTCGGCGAGATTGACAACACGGTCTACCGCCAGCAAACGCGCACTTACCTCGGGATAAAGATCGAGATATTCAGCCAGAATAGGCGCGACATATATGCGACCAAACTCCACCGGCGCAGTCAGTCGGAGGACACCTTTTGGCGTACCAATGGTGCCTGAGACACCATCATTCGCCGCTTCCAGATCTGTCAAAATAGTTCGCACTTCGTCCAGATAAGTTCTGCCAACATCGGTTAGTCGTACAACTCGTGTTGTTCGAATGAACAGTCGGGCACCCAAACGCTCTTCTAATTCATTGATACCTCTTGTGGCAGAGGGAGCACTAATACCCATTGTTCGTGCGCCACCAGAAAAGCTCTCAGCTTCGGCAACCGCCACAAATATTTCCAATGCATTCAACCTGTCCATAATGCCGATTAATAATTACAGAAAATGAAATAATCAATTTCAAATCAACAGTATTATTGTTTTCAGAATACTGATTTATCTTGAAGCCCATCGAAATCAGAAAGTAGCAGCCTATGACTACCGAAGCGCCTCGACATCCACTGCCACCCTTCACCCGAGAAACCGCAATTGAAAAGGTTCGATTGGCTGAAGACGGTTGGAATGGACGTAATCCCGAGAAAGTGGCGCTCGCATACACGCCGGACAGCAAGTGGCGCAACCGGGTCGAATTTCCACAAGGCCGCGAGGAAATTGAAGGATTTCTGAAACGAAAGTGGACCAGAGAGCTGGACTATCGCCTGATAAAGGAGCTTTGGGCGTTCACAGATAACCGCATCGCTGTGCGGTACGCTTATGAATATCATGATGATAGTGGCAACTGGTTTCGGGCCTATGGCAACGAAAACTGGGAATTTGATGAGAACGGTTTCATGGCCTCCCGTCATGCCAGCATAAACGAACATCCAATTAGCGAAGAAGACCGCAAATTCCGTTGGAAAGCAGGTCGCCGCCCCGATGATCACCCCGGTCTCAGCGATCTGGGCCTCTAACACTTCAAAAACGAAACTGGAAAAGACTATGACCCAACCCATCAAACTGTACCGCAATCCGAAGTCCGGCCATTGTCACCGGGCAGAACTCATGCTTGCGTTCCTCGGCTTGCCGTATGAGCCGGTAGATCTCGACATGGCAAACGGCGCTCACAAGGCAGATGATTACCTGAAAATCAGTCCCTTTGGTCTTGTTCCTGCCATTGATGATGGCGGCTATACGCTTGCAGACAGCAATGCGATTTTGACTTATCTGGCGCATCAATATGCAAGTGGCACACATTGGATACCTTCTGACCCCAAAGATGCCGCGGAAGTACAACGTTGGCTCACCATCGCTGCTGACAACATCTATTCAGGCCCGTGTGCCGCTCGATTGGTAAAAGTTTTTGGCACATCCCATGACCATGCTGCGGCAGTAACAAAGGCTCATGACCTGTTTAAAGTTATGGATGCCCACCTTGTTGATCGCGATTGGCTCGCCACCAATGAAATTACGATCGCAGATGTGGCTGGCTACAGCTATATCGCTCACGCGCCCGAAGGTGGTGTTGATCTTAAAGCCTATCCAAATATCCGTGCATGGCTTCATCGGATCGAAGGGCAATCGGGATTTGTTCGGATGGCAAAATCTCCCATTGCAGAGCTAGCTTAACTCTGTTGTTGATGGAGCCCGAACAATGACAATAGCAGTCTCCTCGAACCCGTTTCACTCAGGCGAAATTGAAGCTCAAAAGCGAGCAGGCGTGAGAGGACTTGCTTCACAGGTTGCCGGCTTCATCCGCCCATATATGCCTCAACAGCACAGGGAGTTTTTTTGCTCACTCCCATTCTTGGTACTCTCTGCAGCTGATGAGAATGGTCGGCCATGGATCACCATTCTTGAAGGAGAAGAGGGTTTTGTCGGATCGCCAGACAATAAGAACTTAAGGCTAAGCACATCGCTTGACCCACAGGATCCCCTCGCAAACGCGTTTGAAAGTGGAACTGACATCGGAATGCTTGGTATTGAGCTGGAAACACGCCGCCGCAACCGCCTCAGCGGCTATTTCCATAAATCCACCGACGGTTATGCAATTGACATAAGACAGTCTTTTGGAAATTGCCCGCAATACATTTCCGAGCGAAGATGGCATCGGGAAAGCAATGTAATTCCAGGCTCGGCTTCCAAGTCCAATGCGTTGAGCGTCAATCAGATCAAACGCATACAGGCATCAGATACAATGTTCATTGGCTCTGGCCAATGCGACCCCGAGGATGCAGCTTCCAATGGGTATGATGCATCACATCGCGGGGGTTTGCCGGGTTTCATTCAGGTTATTGATGAGACACATCTTCGCATTCCGGACTATGCCGGAAACAATTTCTTCAACACCATCGGCAACATCCTCAAAAACCCGAAGGTCGGGCTTCTTTTTGTTGAATTCGAGAGCGGCAGCTTGTTGCATGTTTCAGGTCATGCCGAGATTGATTGGGAGCCGAGAGACGGTCATGAACTTGGCGCATATCGCATGATCAATGTTACCATCGACGCCGTAGTGGACAGGCCGGCTGCAATATCTCTTCGTTGGGAGTCTGAAGGTCAGCCGGTCAGGCAAATGGTCGTTGCAAATAAAGTGGTCGAGGCCAAAGACATTGCCTCATTTTATCTGAAACCTGCCGATGGACGCCCGTTGGCTCCCTTCAAAGCTGGTCAACATCTGCCAATAGAACTTCAACTCTCGGAACCATATGGCAAAGTGAGCCGGAGTTACTCCCTCTCAGCTGCTGCGCACGAAGACTTTTACCGGCTAAGCATCAAGCGGGAGGAAAAGGGCTTGGTATCACGCATTATGCATGATGTTCTTCAACCCGGGCAGGTTATAGAGGCACGTGCGCCAGCAGGCGAATTTACAATTCCATGTCAAGATTGCCCGGTTGTTCTCGCAAGTGCCGGCATCGGCATTACACCGCTTCTGGCCATGTTGAATGAGTTATCCGCGAAAAATTCCAGCCCTCCCATATGGTTCGTACATGGCGCACGAAACAAGGCAACTCACGCTTTTAGACAGGAAATTTCAGCTCTAGTTGGCGGGCATTCGAACATTAAGTCTCGAGTGTTTTACAGCAAACCGGATCAAGAAGATCGCCAAGGAGTTGACTACGATCATTCGGGACGAGTTTCAGCTGACGCCTTACTTGAACTCAACGCTGGACCAGATGCGCACTACATGCTTTGTGGCCCCGCTGCGTTTGTGTCGAATATCCAAACGGGCCTTGAAACAGCTGGTATATCTCCTGACCACATTCACTTCGAAACTTTTTAAGACGTCACAGCAAAAGCCCGAAGCATGAAATTTGTTTCGGCTTAGCTCGATATCAGAAACCAGTTTCAGAATTCATGGTCTCTGCACACCAGCACGATTCAATATCACCCGATATACGCTTGTCGTGGCTGTGATATAAAGTTCGTGCTTGGCGCGGCCACCAAAGCAAATGTTAGAAACCAGTTCTGGAACCAGAATTTTTCCCAGCAAATTACCGTCAGGGGAAATGCAGTGAACACCATCTGCAGCCGATGACCAGACATTGCCATCAGTATCCACCCGGATTCCATCAGCACATCCGGGATTGATGGTATGAAACGCCTTTCCGTCTTTTAGTACACCAGACTGATCAGAAACCGAATATGCCTTGATACAACGCTCGGCGTTTTCATCGAACATTGTGCCGGTATCTGCTACATATAAGGTGTTTTCATCAGGAGAGAATGCCAAGCCGTTTGGACACGCCATATCGGTGACCTTGGCTTCAATTTGACCCGTATCTGGATTTACACAATAGACATTGCACGGCAATTCCTGGTCTGACTTGAACCCTTCATAGTTTGTCATAATCCCGTAGTGAGGATCAGAAAACCAAATTGAGCCATCTGATTTGACAACTACATCATTCGGAGAATTGAGGCGCTTACCTTCAAATTCATCGGCAATTACTGTCACACTGCCATCATGTTCGGTTCGCGTGACCTGCCGTGTTCCGTGTTCGCAACTGATCAGACGTCCCTGCAGATCACGGGTATGGCCGTTCGAGTAATTGGACGGCTCACGATAGATGGAAACTCCCTCACTAGGTGTCCATCGCATGATCCGGTTGTTTGGAATATCTGAAAACAATAGGCATCCGGCATCGCCAAACCAAACAGGGCCTTCCACCCAATCAAAACCAGTCGCAAGTTGTTTAACGGGCGCATTGCCCATAAAAAAAGTGCCAAACTGCGGATCAATGACTTCTGCAAATGACATTTTGGTTTTTCCTGTTTTTGTTATCCGCGACCGATGAATGGCATAGCAGTTGCCATTACGGTGATAAACTGAACATTTGCTGAT
>JASJDO010000094.1 GCA_030065115.1 Rhizobiaceae bacterium
CAAAAGCGGCCAAGCAAAAGATGATAACCCCTGGCGCGTTAATTGCCGGTTGCGATCGTTCAGATTTGAATGTCATTGTTAACCTTTGACTGCTTCCAGCAGCTTTTTCAACACGTCGGAAAAGAAAAAAGCCCGGAGCCGAAGCTCCGGGCTGATGGTCATCCCCAACTGATAAAACAGCCCCGACCAGAACAGTTTAGCAGCAGTCTCCTGCGCCTTTAGAGTTTCGACTTCATCTCATAGGTGGCATTTTAGATCAACCCTTAATACGCTGTTAACCTTAACAACCCCCGGCATTCCTTTCCTGTTGATAACCAGGTCTGTCAACATGGTTCGCAAAATTTTCTTGGCCTAAAACTACCAATGTGATGATGCCAAAAACGCAATGTTCGTGACTTCCACTGGCATTTTTCATTTGTATTCATCGCAAAAGCACTAACCGGAACCAATCTTCTTCACAGCCCTGTGAAACATGGCACGGCAATTGCTTATTCAAAGAAAGATTGGCAAGGCACAGATGCATGCGCGGAGTGCCCCAACCGAAATTGTACTGCATTATGAATGGGCGCTTTTGAGTAATGAGACACGAAAATTCCAAAAAACTATATACCTACTGGAATAATTTGCGGGGAATTCGTCCAGCGCCAGACCGTCGTGAAATTGAACCCAGCGACATCAGAGAGCTCTTGGGTGACACATTTATTCTCGAAATCAATAGCGCATTCCGCAGTGTAAGTTTCAGGCTGGCTGGCACTCGTCTGTGTAACGCTTATGGTCGTGAACTAAAAGGCCTCGGCTTTCTCGCGCTATGGGACGAACAGGATAATCTCACAATCATGAATTCCATCAGGCAAGTTCATACCGAGAATCATGCCTGTGCAATATCCTGCGTGGCGCAAACGCTGGGCAACAGATTTTGCGAATATGAGATGTTGATGCTGCCACTGGAGAACGGATCTTCGGATGAAAAGCGGATTTTGGGCATCGCGTCTTCCATTTCTGCTGAGAACTGGCTTGGAAATGACCCGATCAACAGCAATCGGATCAAATCAGTTCGCTTCCTCAATCAAGAATACGTCTCTGACGCCCCGTCCATGGTTACGCCATTTGGGAAGAAGAATGTCTCAGCCATATCAAACTCGAGACAGGTCGGGCATTTAACCGTCATTCAAGGCGGTATGGACGGTACTGGCTAAGTATTCGCCGATGCCATAACGGTTACTGTCAGACAGACGGCGTAAAAATTGCCAAATTAGTTCGCTTCAGGTGATTGTAAAAACCTTTCCTTAACCTTCTAATCAAATAATAAGGGTTAATGATTCCCTGATTATTTTCGACGGATTAACTGGAAATGCTTGGCAGCGCTCTGAAACACAACCAACAAGAAGACATCACGGATGTTGAAAGACAGTTTCAGGGTGTCGATCTATCAGTATTCGGCCGATACATGCTTCAATCCAAGCAGGAGTATCCATGCCAGATTTCGCACATGTCCCCTGGCAGTGCAGCTGTTTTCGGACCGAGTTCCGGAGATATCGGTGAGCGCGTAATCGCTTACATGGACCATGTGGGACGGCTTGAGGGAAAAATTCTGAGAATTTTTCCTGGTGGATTTGTGATGAGCATCACTGCGACCCAACAAAAGCGCGACAAATTGGCGGCCAAGATTACATGGATTGCGAACCGTCATGAATTGAGCCTTCCGGAAGACCGCCGCCATGAGCGTGTAATTCCAACCACTCGCCTTGCAGAAGTCAAACTGGAAGACGGAAGAAGTTATTCTGTTCGCATTATTGACTTGTCGCTTTCGGGTGCAGCTGTCGAACTTGATGTTAGACCGGCAATCGGCACACTAATGTGGCTTGGCAATATGCGTGGTCGTGTCGTTCGTCACTTCGACGAAGGGGTTGCGTTGGAATTTGCGATCCTACAAACCCATGACAGCCTACGGGACTTTGTAGCTCGCTAAACGCTGCAAGTTTAAGGGCACTACCTTCCAGATTTGTGTCGATGCCAGGTGACCGGTTTCACGACGGCTGTTAAACCGCTAAAATTTTATACAATTTTTCGTAAAATCTACTTCGGATTTTACTAAAGCTTGAGTCGCATTTGCCTCAAAGGCCAAGGCCAATTTTTCTCTGATCTAAATTTGTCTATGCAAATATCTCCTCGACAACGGGGAATATGGCAATGATAAAACAAATAGCCAAAATTGGGGGAGCCGCCTTCCTTTTCTCGCTTGCTTCTGCGCAGGCGACCAACGCGGTTGGCAATGGCAGCCACATGATAACGACTGGCAGAACATCTCAGCCAATCGGCCACTATGAATATTGCAAACAATATCGTTCGGATTGCCGCATCAAGACCAAGGTGACACAGGCGCCGAAACTCACACGCAAACGATGGAATGATCTTGTTGAGGTGAATTCATTTTCCAACAATACGATCAAACCGGTCACTGATCTGGAAGCTTACAATCGTGAAGAAGTGTGGGTCTATCCAACCAGCTATGGTGATTGTGAAGACTATGTGTTGATGAAGCGCCATATGCTGATGCAGCGAGGCTGGCCTGCTTCCAGCCTGCTTATCACTGTTGTTAGACAACCCAACGGAGAAGGACATGCGGTCCTGACCGTGCGAACCGACAAAGCAGATTATGTGTTGGACAATCTCGACGGGAAAATCCGCCAATGGAACCACACGAGATACACCTTCCTGAAACGCCAAGCCACGCATCATTCGGGCCATTGGCAGGACATAAAGGATTTTAGAGGATAGGAAACCTATCAAGCCTGACAAACATATGTTACAGTATCACGTAACATTTTTTTGTCATTGAAATGATTACGGGTTGGTAATTTGACTTTGACCTGGTCGATCCCCACCTACCCCCGTCCCCACCAGACCGGGTCATTTTGGCCGGTTCGCTTTTGCGAACCGGCCTTTTTTTTAAATCTTTTCAAGCCCTTGAGCAAATCTCTTGGCATTTTCAACGTAGTGTAATGCTGAAGCTTTAAGGCCTGCCACCGCATTGCTATCAAGTTCTCTGACAACTTTTCCGGGGACGCCGACAACCATTGAATTGTCTGGAATTACCTTGCCTTCGGGCACCAGAGCGCCTGCACCAATCAGACAATTCTTGCCTATTTTTGCACCGTTCAAGACGGTAGCGCTCATACCAATCAATGAGTTATCCCCAATCTCACAACCGTGGATCATCGCCTTGTGCCCTATGGTGCACCCCTCACCGATGTTTACCGGACAGCCGGGGTCTGAATGAAACACGCAGTTTTCCTGTACATTGGTGTTTTTACCAATAAAGATCGGTTCGTTGTCTCCTCTGATCACGGTACCAAACCAAATCCCGACCCCTTCCGAGATCGTCACATTTCCCAACACAACTGCTGTCGGTGCAATCCAGTGAAATGCATCGGGGAGTGTCGGTTGAATTGAATCGATTGAATACAAGGTCATGGTCATCACCGGAATATCGGAAGCGTTACCGATTATATAGCAACAAAACCCAACTGTGCCATCAGGATAACGAACACAACGCCCGCACAGAAGCTCCAAACCAGGCTGACCGAGAATGCGAAACAAAGCTCTTTTGCGGAGATGAAGCCATCACGCCAATAGGTCAATCCATGTTGGGCTGTGATGAAAGGCCCTGCAAACATGCAGACAAAAAATCCGACAATTATTGCCGATAGGCTGTGAAATGAAAGCTGATAGCCACCGCTGGTTCCCGTCAACAGACCTCCTGAATAGGCAATCACTGCGCTTCCCACAAAGCCAATTGCCGAAACAAACAAGATCATTGTCATTTGGGACACAGTTTTTACCTTCTATTTACCATGTTTGGCGAAGGTCAAACTGATCTACCTTCTGTTTGAAGATATCAAAGCAACTTCTGTGCCAATCGGCATGATCTGCGGAGCAAACATGCACCATCGTCAGGAAACCAGTTTGAAAACTGCAACGAGTCTTGCTGCGCGCGAAGGAAGCGCCGGAATTCGCCGCAGAATTCCAAACTATTCAACCAATCAGCAGCAGCAAAAACCAGAGCCTGAAACAAATGCTGGCCTGCCAAAATCAGTGAAAATTTTCTTTGCACTGACCAGTTTTCTTGTCCTGGTTTCAGTCGGCTTATACGCAAGTGCGGAACATTTTGGTGAAAACCTGTCACGCGCAGGCCACTCAAACTCTACTGAAAAGCTTGAAATTGTTGTCGCCAACAATGTGCTGAACATTCAGGAAAACGCGATCAGGTTTCCAAAGCAGCGTGTCGCAGGTGTTCACAATCGCATTGAACTTTATCTGCATTGGCCAACCATGTCTGGATACACAGATACTCTGAGTGAAGCTTTCAACAATGCAAGCAGCATGGAAGAACTTCTGTTCCTGTCAGTTGAGCCACGGACGATGTCATTCGACATGTCTGGCAGGCTTGAACCCATTTATTCGCTCTACTTCAACGGCCTTGCAGTTCAGGATAGGTCCGGCCTGGTTCGCCAGCCGTTGAGTGAGAACGGCGGCTTTATTGACGAAGATCTGTATTACGAACCAAACAACCCCTACCCGTTTGCGGTAAGGTGTGTGCGAGAAGTATCAGCAATCGGTGTGCCCATGTGTATGCGGGACATCCACATCGGAAAAGATCTGATGATCACCTATCGTTTCCACAAACGATATTTGCAGGATTGGGCGCATCTTGATCAGGCAATTCAGACTTACACAAGAAAACTGCTGGCCAATCAGTCCATCGCTCTGGCGAATTAAACTCCTGACCCAATGCACGAATAAAGCTAGGGTTCTCTACGCAGGTTACAGAATTCTACTGATTACATGTCCAGATCGATATCGAGAATGGCCATGGAGAAATTATAAGAGCGTTCACCTTCATCTTCATCGAGATACAAAACGCCCAAGAACTCATCGCCTTTGTACACTTCACATGAATCCGTCTTTTTCGGACGCGCTCTAACGGCCAATTGTGGATTGCCAAAAACAGATTTGAAGTAGGCGTCAAGTTTCTTGATTTCTTCCGGCGTCACATCGCTCTCCCGCATGCTTTGTTTGGTTGCCGACTTCTGACATGGCTACCAAGCGCTGTAAAGCTGGAAACAGCACAAATCACCGGGTTACCTTGGGTGTAGTTTCAATGGATTCGAAACATCACATTCGAGGTCAGGAACTAGCTCTTGTCTTCAGCAATAATCTGGTTCATCGAGCGAGACGGCTCAGCGCAGCCCGCTACTCCAACCACGCGTCCAGGAATACCGGCAACCGTGACGTTGTTTGGAACATCCTTGATAACCATTGATCCAGCCGCAATCCGCGAACAATGGCCAACAGTGATATTGCCGAGCACGGTTGCACCGGCGCCGAGCAGTACGCCGTCGCCAATTTTTGGATGCCTGTCTTCTGTTTCCTTGCCGGTACCACCCAATGTCACGCCGTGTAGTATGGATACATCGTCGCCAACAGCGGCCGTTTCACCGACAACAAGACCGGTCGCATGATCAAGAAACACGCCTTTGCCAAAGCGGGCCGCAGGGTTGATATCCGTTTGAAATACCTGGGAGGAACGGCTCTGCAGATACAGTGCAATATCCTTGTTGCCCCTGTTAAGGTTCCAATGCGCCAAACGGTGTGTCTGGATTGCCTGAAAGCCCTTGAAATAAAGAATTGGTTCAATTAGGCGACTGCATGCCGGATCGCGATCATAGACAGCAGCGATATCGATGCGCAGAACATCAGACCAATCTCTTGAATCTTCATGCATCGCATTGAAGCTCTGTTTGATGAGTTCCGCTGAAAAATCGCGGTTATGCAGTCTTTCTGAAATACGGTGTATAACCGCAGCTTCCAATGAATCGTGGTTCAGAATGTTGGAATACATGAAAGAGGACATAAGAGGTTCATTCTTAAGGACATCCTCCGCCTCAACTCTAACCGCTTGCCAAACCGGATCAACGGCAAAAGGCTTGGACTTTTGTGCTGTATTTCCAGACATTTCTATCACCAGTTTCTAAAATTGCTCAGATTAAGAGTATAGGATCACCGAGAAATCGAACAAGGCACCATTTGGTGAACGGCTGTTTCCGGCCCTTATTCTGAAAGAAACGTCAGGACCTTTTGCTTGTAAACCTTGTCACCCACCGCATTCATGTGGTTACGGCCAGGGATATCTTCAAATCGCCCATTGGGAATGAGTTCTGCAAGCTTCTCGCCATCAACCGCTATATCGTCCTGGTCTCCAACAATAACCAGCGTTTCATTCTCCAATCCCTCAAACACCGATTGCGGAATAACCTGCCCCCTTATGCATGCAGCGAGAGCCTTAAGGTCATTGCCCGTTTTCTCGGCAAACACACGGAAATCTCTTCCTGTTCCGGGGGCTGCCTCCTCAAGCGTATCTGCCAGCAAAGCATCGCGAACGATGTTGGTGTCAAAACCACCTCGGATCATATTGAGACCATTGCCTGCCAAAACCAGCTTGCCAAGCGGAATATCATGTTCAGAAGCTAGTGTCGTCGTGATCCGGCAGCCCATGGAGTACCCCATGACATGTGGTGCGTTTAAATCTAGCTTAGAAATCAAACCGGCAATATCGCCAGCCATCTTTGTGAGCGTATAGTCGCTTTCGTCATAAAACTTGGTGCTGTTACCGTGGCCACGGTTATCGACCGCAATTACCCGATATCCTTCATCGACCAGTGTCTTTACCCAACCAGTCCCGAGCCAGTTTACCGATGCTGTAGATGCAAACCCGTGTATCAGAACAATTGGCTGCCCCTCTCCTTCATCCAAATAAGCAATTTCGGTTCCGGACAGGCTCGCAATTTTCATGGTATCTTCTTTCTGATATCAGCATTTGTGCTTGCAACATGAGTGTGATCTTTTAGAAGGGTTTGCAAGCGAAAACAAAACACGAAGGGAACTCTGACATGGCTGCCAAAGGTGTTCCACATTTCCAGAACGATGCCGGGGTCAATGCCATCGAAATCGGTGTGAAAGAGTTCATGTGCTGCGGTGCAAGTGCGCCTTACGATCATCCGCATGTTTTTCTCGATATGGGCAATGAGAACGAAATTGTCTGTCCCTATTGCTCTACGGTGTATCGCTATGCAGCCGATCTTACATTTAGGGAAACACGGCCAGAGGGCTGTGTGTACGAAGACACCGCCGCCTAGATTTTGACGGAATCCTATCCAAAACCTTTTATTGTAAATGGCGCAGGAATAGCCGGCCTCACCGTTGCATTGGCCCTTGCGGCACAAAACCAACAAGTCTTGGTATTTGAGAAAGCCGAGGGCTTTGAGATGCTTGGCGCCGGCCTGCAACTTTCTCCCAATGCAATGCATGTGCTCAAAGCGCTCGGGCTTGAAAAACGGATTGATCAAGCTGCCAGTGCTCCCGAAAGCATTGAAATTGAAAATGCGGTTTTGGGCCACAAACTTGTATCGCTCCCACTCGGCAAATCGATAAAAGAGAAGTTTGGTGCACCCTACAACCTTATTCATCGCGCCGATTTGCAGGATATCTTGTTCAACGCCTGCAATAATCATCCAAATATAGAAGTCCGCTTTTCAAGCGAGGTAATTGAGATGGCGCCTCATGGGCGTGGTGTCACTGTTATGTTGAATGAAAAAGGCGAGACCAATGAGCTTCAAGCTTCAGGATTGATTGTGGCGGATGGTGTCTGGTCAAAACTTCGCACAGAGGTAATTGGGTTGGATGCGCCCGAATATAGCGGCAAGATTGCCTGGCGCGCACTTGTTCCATTTGAAAGAGGTAAAACCGAAAACCGCACCCGTGTCTGGTTTGGCCCCAAATCGCACGTGGTCTCATATCCTGTACGTAACGGGGCTTTTCAGAACCTGGTCATCATTACGGGCGGGCCAGAATCAACCGGCAAAGAAACCGTCTCGGCAGATGCCAACGAGCTAAAAATGCTCTTCAAGGGTTGGAAAGGCGATTTTCTGCCTATGCTGGACAGGAAAACCAAATGGACCGGTTGGCCGTTATATGAAGTGAAGACCCCAAACCGCATGGCTTATGGCACGGTTGCCCTCATTGGTGATGCAGCCCATGCGATGCTGCCTTTTGCAGCTCAGGGTGCCGCAATGGCAATTGAAGATGCCGCTGTTTTGGCAACCCAGATTACGGTCTGTGAAACGGTTGAAGAAGCATTCAGAACTTATGAAAAGTTGCGCGTTCCAAGAGTTTCCCGTGTTGCCAAAACTGCTCGGGCAAACGGCCGGATTTATCACATGTCTGGTATTCGAGCGGATGTAAGGGATTTGGGAATGTGGCTCATGCCAACCCGGTTTCTATCCGCTCGCCAAAACTGGATTTATGGCTGGCGGACTTAAAAGCCGCCAATCAAAAAAACCTTAGTGCAAAATCTGGCTCAGGAAGAGTTTCGTGCGCTCATGCTGAGGATTATCGAAGAACTGCTCTGGTTCATTCTGCTCAACAATCTGACCTTCATCCATAAAGATCACCCGGTTTGCAACCTGACGGGCAAAGCCCATTTCGTGCGTCACGCAGATCATGGTCATGCCGTCTTCGGCAAGGCTCACCATGGTCTCAAGCACTTCCTTGATCATCTCAGGGTCAAGCGCGGACGTTGGCTCATCAAACAGCATGATGCGTGGGTTCATGCACAGTGAACGCGCAATTGCCACCCGTTGCTGCTGACCACCAGAAAGCTGGCCCGGGTATTTAAGCGCCTGCTCAGGGATTTTCACCTTCTCAAGAAAGTGCATTGCCATTTCTTCAGCTTCTTTTTTGGGTGTCTTGCGAACCCAAATCGGAGCCAGCGTGCAGTTTTCCATGATGGTTAGATGAGGGAACAGGTTGAAGTGCTGGAACACCATGCCGACTTCCCGGCGTACTTCATCGATTTTTTTCAGATCGTTTGTAAGCTCGATACCATCAACAACGATGGAACCTTTCTGATGCTCTTCCAACCGGTTGATGCAGCGGATCATGGTTGATTTACCCGAGCCAGATGGCCCGGCAACAACGATACGCTCTCCACGCATAACCTTCAGGTTGATGTCTTTCAACACATGGAAGTCACCATACCATTTGTGCATATCGGTGATTTCGATTGCGACATCGGTCTCTGAGACCGTCATTTTCTTTGCAGCGTCAGCCATGATGATTACCTATGTGATGTGTTTAGTCTGTCTTCCATGAATATCGAGTATCTCGACATCCCGAAGCAGAAGAGGAAAAAGATGAATGCGCAGAAGACGTAACTTGTCATTGCCTGTACCGGCGTGGCCCAGTTTGAGTCTGAGTGCGACAGGTTGATCATTCCAAGGAAGTCCAGGAGGCCGATGATCGAAACCAGTGTCGTATCCTTGAACAGGCCGATAAAGGTGTTCACGATACCCGGGATCACGATTTTCAGTGCCTGTGGCAGGATGATCATGCGCATGGATTGCCAATAATTGAGGCCAACCGCCATCGCGCCCTCATACTGGCCTTTTGGAATGGCCTGCATGCCGCCACGCACCACCTCTGCCATATAGGCAGATGAGAAGAGCGCAACACCGATCAGCGCACGTAGAAGCTTATCGAAGGTTACACCATCCGGCAGGAACAGCGGCAACATGACCGAGGACATAAAGAGCACTGTAATGAGCGGAACACCACGCCAGAACTCAATAAAGATCACCGAAAACAAGCTCACCGCAGGCATTTGAGAACGGCGACCAAGCGCCAACAAAATTCCCAATGGCAACGCGGCCACAATGCCTGTGACAGCGATGACCAGCGTCATCACGAAGCCACCCCACAGAGAGGTTTCGACTGGCTCCAGCCCAAAATCGATCGACATGACAAACAGGATCAAACCGAGGATAGCCATTGCAATTACCGCAAGCATCGCGGGTTTGGTCGTATCTCGATCTACACCTCTGAAATACAAAACTACAGCACCAACCACCAATCCTGAAAGGATAATATAGTCTACCCAAAAATTTCCAGAGAATGGATCGTGGCTCGCCCTACCTATAAACTTTAAGGTCGTAGCTAACCACGGAACGCTTGAGTTCAGACTCGAAATGGAAGTAATTAGGTATTCTTCGAAGTAATTGGCAAAAACATACAAGGCAAATAAAATTACTGAAACGATGATAGCCGCGTAATTTATTGCATTGTTCTTTCCCATCGCCGGAAATATTTTTTTTAGTCTTCCTGGCAATCCTAATGTAAAAATCAATCCTGCAACCAACATTACAAAGAGCAGCGAAAACAGGCCTCCGTAACTCAAATTTCCACCAGTAAGCAGAACGAATGCTGCGACCGGGAAAATACCCAGCATGAAAATCAGGTTCTCACGCTTGAAAGGAAGTGACGGCATTGCAAGCGGTATGAGGCCAGCAAAGAACATGAAGAGCGTGAGGTTCACGCGCCAGAGTTCGGCATCCGGGTAGCGCCCGTAAATGAACAGCTTGAAATAAGCGCCTACATAAGGCCAGCAAGCTGCCTTCCATTTTTCAGGAAGTTCACCACCCTGTGCAGTCGTTGCACAGTCCAGTCGATCCTGCCCGCTCCAAACGGCGTCGAAGAACACCCATTTCAGGGTTCCAGGAACGATCAGATATAGAATGTAGACACCTATCAACGTCAGGATGGTATTGCTGACGCTGGAGAACAGGTTGCGGCGCATCCAGCCAACAACACCGGAATCGTTTACCGGCGGAGGCATGGCAGATACCATCTCGGTGCGGACAAAGCTCAGATCAGTTTTTGAATTGCTCATGATCTTTCTCCTACCGCTCTACCAGTGACATTTTGGCGTTGTACCAGTTCATAAAGAGCGAAGTGACCAGCGATATGAATAGGTATGTGAGCATGGTCATGCCGAGCATCTCTACTGCCTGACCGATCACGTTCAATGCCGTACCAGCAAATGATGCCGTCAGGTCCGGATAGGCAATTGCTACAGCCAGAGACGAATTCTTCGTCAGGTTAAGATACTGGCTTGTCAGCGGCGGAATGATGACACGCATGGCTTGCGGAATGATGTTCAAGCGAAGCGTTTGTCCCGGACGCAGACCCAAGGCATAGGATGCTTCTGTCTGACCTCTGTTCACCGCCAGAATGCCGGCACGCACGATTTCAGCAATAAATGCTGCAGTATATGTCGACAATGCAATCAGCAGCGCGATGAATTCAGGTATGATCTGCATGCCGCCGCGCGGTCCAAAGTTACCGGTGGTTGGGTATTCTGCAGAAATCGGTTGCCCCATGATGAAATACATAATCACCGGCAAGCCGATAATCAGGCCGAGTCCAGTCCAGAAAACCGGGAAACGTTCGCCGGTCATCATTTGGCGTTTCTTGGCCCAACGGTTGATGAACCATGTAATCACAAGAGCAGCAAGCAACGCCCAGCCGATCATGCCAGCACCTTCAGCGAGAACAGGTTTTGGCGCATAGAGGCCGGCAGCATTCAGTTGCCCCAAAAAGCCAAGGTCAGCCGGAGTCCGCTTTGCTGGCAAGAACGCACCAACACCTTTGTACCAAATGAAAATCTGCAACAACAAGGGAATGTTCCGCATCACTTCCACATAGCAATAGGCCATGCGGTTGATCACCCAGTTGTCTGACAGTCGTGCCACGCCAACCAGGAACCCGAGGATAGTTGCAAAGAAAATACCCACCACTGCAAGGACCAGTGTGTTTTGCAGTCCGACGAAGAAAAGCGTCAGCAAAGTCGACGTTTCCGAATACTCAAGAAACGGAGAAAAATTCAAACCAAAGCCAGCCGGCTTGCTCAGAAAATCGAACCCTGAGGCAATACCCTGGTTTTTGAGATTGACAGCCGCGTTCGAAACCATGCCCCAAACAAGCCAAGCCAAAAAGACAACCAATACTGCCTGAAAACTGTAAGACCTGAACTTAGGGTCGTTTAAGAGTTTGACCTTCGGCTTCTCTGAGCCAACTGACATATCAGTCACAGTCGTGTTCCCCTCACCTGTCCTTCTGCGAGATCCAAGTCTCAAGCAGAATTTTTATTACTTTTTCTTGGGCGCGTATCTCCCGTCCGCGCCAGTAAAAAACAGGGCCGATCAAATGACCGGCCCTGAAACTTCGTTCAACCCTTAGCGGATTGGTGGTGCGTACTGAAGACCACCGTCTGTCCACAGTGCGTTAACACCGCGAGAAATTGCGAGTGGTGTATCAGGACCTACGTTGCGATCAAAAGTCTCGCCGTAGTTACCAACTTGTTTGATGATGTTGTATGCCCAGTCATTGCTTACGCCAAGAGCTGCGCCAAACTCACCTTCTGTGCCAACGATACGCTTGATGGCTGGGTTGTCTGAACCTTTCATCTCATCGACGTTTGCTGATGTGATGCCGAGCTCCTCAGCGTTTACCATTGCGAAGTGTGTCCACTTAACAAGGTTGAACCACTGGTCGTCGCCTTGACGTACAACAGGACCAAGAGGCTCTTTTGAGATAATCTCAGGAAGAACAACGTGGTCACCAGGGTTTGTAAGCTTCAAGCGCTGTGCATACAGGCCTGATGCATCTGTTGTGTACACGTCACAACGGCCAGCGTCGTAAGCAGCAACAACTTCGTCAGCTTTTTCAAACGCAACAATTTCGTACTCGAGCTTGTTAGCACGGAAGTAGTCAGCAACGTTCAGCTCGGTTGTTGTACCGGTGTTTGTACATACAGAAGCACCGGAAAGCTCAAGAGCTGATTTAACGTTAAGGTCTTTGCGAACCATAAAGCCCTGACCGTCGTAGTAGTTCACGCCAGCGAAGTTCAGGCCCAAAGATGTGTCACGTGTTGCAGTCCAAGTGGTGTTACGAGAAAGAATGTCGATCTCACCAGACTGTAGCGCAGTGAAACGCTCTTTAGCTGAAAGTGGTGTGTATTTCACTTTCGATGCATCGCCGAATACTGCAGCAGCAACAGCTCTACAAACATCGACGTCAATGCCAG
>JASJDO010000095.1 GCA_030065115.1 Rhizobiaceae bacterium
CTCTGTAAGATCACGAAGCTCTTCCAGTTCAGCGTGGCGGAACTCGGCGTTACCATCAAATGACACTTTAGCGTCAAGCACACGAAGGTGCCCGTCTTTCATTACGATGAGCGGATTAATCTCCAAAAGGCTCATGTCCTTTTCGACAAACGCATTGTAAAGGATTGGAAAGAGTTTTTCTGCGTCTGCTGCGGCAGGCCCTTCCAGTTTGAACGCAGAAACAAGTTTCGCCACATCTTCGGCAGTGCAACCCGTTTCCGGGTCGATTCCCACCGTATGAATAAGCTCTGGAGTTTCCTCAGCCACAGCTTCGATATCCATGCCGCCTTCTGTGGAGGCAACAAATGAAACGCGGCCTGTTTCGCGATCCACAAGAACCGAACAATACAGTTCACGATCAATATCGGCACCGTCTTCAAGATAAAGTCTGTTTACCTGCTTTCCTGCAGGACCAGTCTGTTTCGTAACAAGCGTATTACCCAGCATCTCGGAAACATGAGACCGAACCTCATCAGGCGAGAATGCAAGACGAACTCCACCTTTTGCGTCTTCGGGCAATTCCTTGAACTTGCCCTTGCCACGACCCCCAGCATGGATTTGGCTCTTGACCACATAAAGAGGGCCCGGAAGCGCATCGATCGCTGCATCTACATCATCAGCAGTAAGGATTGGAACACCTTGAGCAACCGGAGCACCGAATTCCTTGAGAAGAGCTTTGGCCTGATATTCGTGAATGTTCATTGGGAGGAAACCTGTTTGATAAGTTCAATACTTCGGCACAGGTTTATGCGGCTCGCGACAAAATGGCAACAGTCAGAAAGTATGAAATTGCCTTCGGAAAACTTCACAAACTAATTATCGAGGAAGTGCTTGCTTACTCGCATGTAAGTGGAACTAGGTGAACCGTAACTGACAATCTTTATGTCCAAGCCGGCATTGGTCACTGTCGACAATGCCCTTATTATAGCATTTACTATCCAATCCGATTTATTGCCGAAAGCACCGCCGCCAAGCATTGTCAAATAGACCTTATTGTTTCCTGTTCTCTTCAGATTTCTTGCGGCGGCAAGAAGAGTGCCTTCATATGCAGCTTCAAGAATGATCTGTGCAAACCTTTTCCACAGGTCAGGGTGTTCGCGACTGTAAGCTACCGGTAAAGCACTACAAAAAACTTGGGTGACAGGATGCCCAGCATCTTTCGAAGTGACTTCCGCATCTGATTGAACACCAATTTTTACACACGCCCTCAAATCATCGAGTTCTTCTTCAGATTTACCCGCCAACTTTTCATTCAAAACCCTTAAGCCGTCCTGCACAGGAAGCGCATAGCCATTTAGCATTTCCCAATAGCGATTTGCTTCATTGTTCAAGGCAAGAGAAAGTTCTTCAAGGCAATCAATTTGTTGATTTGACGTTTGGCCAAAACTCCCACTCAACGGGACAAAATAGTTGCGGTAAATTGTAGCTGCGCCACATGCAATGGCACATGCCGGCCCTTGTGTAAGATCATACTCATAAATCGAGACACCATCCTCGGGGGTTACATCCGGGCCGGTCATTTCCAGCAAATTGAACTGTGACGCAACCTGAAACAATGCGCCGCAGTTTTCAGCAATCCGATGAAGCTGCTGAACATCTGCAACAATTTCTTCAAGTGTGTTCGGAGCGCCTACTAACGCCGCATCTCTTCTTAATTCTCGGATTGTAGGGGTCGATAATTCGCCGATCTTAAAACTTTTCGAATTGGCATGAGAAAATAGAGTATTATCTTTAACTGAAAGCAATTCGTAAACTGACTGGGAAGTTTCGTAATTTATTCCAGTCAATTCTTTGAACCAAGACATGCTGCGAACCTAGTATCGGGTAAAACGTATTTTGCCTAGCATAACTCTGAGGCACTATTCGAATGGTTTGTGCAAACTTCGACGAATTCACCCAATCGCCCCAAATGATTTTCGCGTAAAAACCCGAATATAATCGCCAGGCGATGACGCGGACCATGAAACCCAAAGCCGATTGGGTATTTCTGAGTCTATCCAGATCAGGTCACCCTGCTCCAATCCGCGCAATTGCGGACTGATGTAGGTGACGGAGTTATTCGCCAAAAAGTCAGTCGCTGCCATTGTGTCCTGATAAGCCGCCACGCCTAAAATTGGTGCGTCAAATTCCACAAATCCTCGTTGAATTCCCGCCGCGCTATCAAAAAATACATAATGACTGGCAACAACTTCCCCCATTGGAATAAACCCATCAGTTCCTCCAAGGTCGACTCGAATAGGTGCTTCGAGAACGATATTCTGATCCTCATTAAACGCGTAAAGATTATCATTATCAAAATTGTCAAACCCGACCGAGAATGAATTATTAGGATCAAGAATGACGAAAGTACCGTCTCCGGTTTGCTGAAGAATTTTTCCATCCAAGACCACAGCACAGGCATTGGACAGGCCTAGCAGCAGGAATATGGACACAAGCCGAAACATGATTCCCTCCTGAAAAGTCGGCGATCAGTCCAGTCTAGGCTGTTTTAAATGAAATTTCACGCCACTTTACCAACAACAACCGTTTCACCGTTCATCAATTCTTCCTTAAACACTTCTGCGATGGCATAAACCACAGACTGCTCAGTTTGTTCCCAACGGTGCGGATAGACAACTTTCAACTCTGTCCGAACGAGTTTTTCATAAATTTCGCGCAGTTGACCGAGCACACGGTTTTGGTCCTTGTCGCCGCTCCCAAAAATGTCACCCTCTTCCATCGACGCAAAATACAGAAACCCGCACAGCGTATTAACGGCTACTTGCCGATAAGCGCTACCACTGATCAATTCACTTACACCTGTAACCAACCGTTCCATGTTCAGCCGATTGTAAATTTTGTTTTCTGCTGTGCCAAACGCCGTCATCGCGTATACAGCATATCCTGCAGAGCCAATATGCGCTTTTGAGCGCTCATAAACCTCTTCACCCATATCCAAAAATATCTGATCATCTTCACCTGCTTCCGAAAGCATGAAAACTGCCAACAGAAAATACATTCTTAGATTCCCCGGATCTGACCTTTGCATTTCCCAAAAATTTGTAATGAGTTCTGGCGTGGTGGATACGCCTGCGAGGTTTCCAAAACTTGCATTTCGAAACAAATCGATGCTGTTATGCTGTTCATCACTACCGATCAATTCGAGATACCTTGTCGCCTCTTCGAGATAGGAGACCTGCTGTACTACGGGGTCGAATTTGGTGCGTAGTGAAAACATGCCTCCCCATCGTGCCCATGCCATGCGTTGCAGCAAATCGACGGTAAGATAAATCGTAAACGGATTTGAACCATCATCTGCACAAGCCGCTCGAAATCGAGCCAGAACATGATCCGGTACATTACTCTCTTCAGACGGGTGATCACGATCACCCTCATCGATATGATCCGTAGTGATATGTTCCCAGATGCCGTCAAACACCTCATAGAGATACGATTGGCCAAATGTATGATGCTTTTGTAAATCAGGATTGGAAAGATATTTTTCGAACAGCGCCCAGTTGCCAGTTTCCAATAACTGAACGGCTTCGAATTTATAACGTCTGCAACGATCCCAAGCCGGGTCAGTTTCTGAAACACTGAGCGAAAGCCGCTGCCTCAAGTCGGAATATTCCAGAGAATAAATATCCTCTTCAGATTTGAGAACTTTGATGAAAACGGAAACAATCCGAACAAGGAAATAAGGCAAGAAAACAAGATTGATCAACAGCCTTACCGGTAAGGAAGCATTTTCGGTCAGACGGGAATATAATTGTCTCATACTAGCCCCAACAATGAATGCATTAATGTATACATTGTTGGGGCTATACGATTCCTATCTATTAAAAAAGCAGAAATCGTAGCCTAGGTTAATTTTAACAAGGCCAGCCCTGAAAATCCGAAATATTGAAGGAACCAGAGGTTATTCAGCCGCTTCGCGTTGTTTCGCTGGCCCCACCTTGGCCGCACAATACTTGAACTCCGGAATTTTGCCGAACGGATCAAGTTGCGGATTGGTTAAACGGTTTGCCGGTGCTTCGTTAAAACAGAATGGAATAAATACCATATTGTCCGCAACCTCGCGGTCTTCACGCAACACAGCGGTCACAGTGCCACGCCGGGTTTCAACATCAATCATCTGCCCCGCAGAAAGACCAAGCTTCTCGATCTGGCGGCGGTTCATCGCGGCAATGCCCTCCGGCTCCAGATCATCAAGAACTGTTGCGCGGCGTGTCATGGCGCCTGTGTGCCAGTGTTCGAGCAAACGCCCAGTCGTCAGAACCATAGGAAAATCTTTATCCGGCACTTCATCCGGTGGCAGCAAATCGGCAGGAACCAGCTTACCGCGACCATCCTGGGTCGGAAAACCATTGGTGAAGATGACCTCATTTCCGAATCCACCTGGCTCATCAACCGGATAGGTAACTACATCTTCATTATTGAGGCGCTCCCAAGTGATGTAGTTGAGCGAGTTCATTTTCTCTGCCATCTCGGTGTAGACCTCGCCGACATCAGCGTAATTCCAATCAAGACCGATGCGATTGGCCAATTCAACAATCAGTTCCCAGTCCTGACGGGCCTCCCCAGGCATTTCCAATGCAGGACGCCCAAGTTGAACCTGACGGTTTGTGTTCGTAAATGTACCGAGCTTTTCGGCATGGGCTGAAGCAGGCAAGACCACATCTGCGTGCCAGCATGTTTCAGTAAGGAAAATATCCTGAACAACCAGATGATCCAGCTTTGCCAACGCAGATCGCGCATGGATTTGATCCGGATCCGACATGGCAGGATTTTCACCCATAACATACATACCCGAAATCTGATCGTCTTGGATTGCATCCATGATCTCGACAACAGTCAGTCCCCGTTTGGGATCCAACGGACGTCCCCAGAAATCTTCCATATCCTCACGAAAATCATCGCGTTCCACCAAACGATAGTCGGGATACATCATCGGGATAAGACCAGCATCTGAGGCGCCCTGTACGTTGTTTTGCCCACGCAACGGATGAAGCCCGGTCCCTTCGCGCCCCACCTGCCCGGTAATCAACGCGAGCGCGATCAGACAACGTGCATTGTCTGTGCCATGGGTATGTTGGGATACGCCCATGCCCCAGAAAATAATGGAGCGTTCTGAAGTCGCATAAGTTCGCGCAACATCACGCAACACATCGGCTTCAATGCCACAAACTTCGCTCATGGCTTCAGGCGAGAAGTCCTTCACCTTTTCCTTGATCGCTTCAAAGCCGCTGACGTTTGCCTGAATATACTGTTCATCGTAGAGCTTTTCCTCAACGATGACATGCAGCAACGCATTCAGCATTGCGACATCTGTTCCTGGCTTGAACTGCAGCGCATGTGAAGCGTGGCGCATCAGATCCTGCTTGCGAGGATCCATGATGATCAGTTTCTTGCCTTCCTTCGCAGCTTGCTTGAAATAGGTTGCTGCGACCGGGTGGTTGGTCGTTGGCCGCGCACCGATAACGATCATGCAGTCCGATTTGTTTGCATCTGTGAAGGGCGCTGATACCGCGCCGGACCCAACCCCTTCGAGAAGAGCTGCAACCGAAGATGCATGGCACAAGCGCGTACAATGATCGACATTGTTTGTGCCAAACCCCTGACGAATGAATTTCTGGAAAAGATAGGCTTCTTCGTTGGAACCTTTTGCAGAACCAAACCCTGCAAGCGCCTGTCCACCGCGTTCATCATGGATTTTCTTCAGCCCTGACGCAGCCAGCTCCAGCGCTTCTTCCCATGTAGCCTCACGGAAAATATCTTCAACTTTCATGAAGCGCATATCCATGTCGCCCGTTTTTGGAGCATCATCTCTGCGGATCAACGGTTTTGTAAGTCGTTCATCGCTCATGACGTAGTCATATCCAAAACGACCTTTTACACAGAGGCGGTTCTCGTTGGCTGGACCATTGCGACCATCCACTTGAACGATTTTGTTGTCTTTGACACGCATGGTGGTTTGACATCCAACACCGCAGAAGGGACAAACGGAATCAACTTCCTTGTCAAAATCCATCACTTCGCGCGTCTTGTTTTCCTCATCCATGAGGGTTTTTTCATAGAGCGCACCAGTCGGACAAGCTTGCACACATTCACCACAGGTCACACAGGTAGAAACACCCATCGGGTCAGCGAGATCAAACACAGGGACGGAATGTGATCCACGTTCTCCCATGCCAATCACATCGTTAACCTGCACTTCGCGGCATGCCCGAACGCAGGCATTACAAGCAATGCACGCGTCCATGTTCACGGCAATTGCAGGGTTTGAAATGTCGAATTCCACATGCTGACCAGCAACAAATTTCGATTCAAAACGGTCAGAACCTGAAATACCCATGCTTTCCGCCCAAAGCCAGAAATCAGATTGGTTGTCAGGGCTTTCATCGCGCGGGCGCATGTCTGCTGCCAGCATTTCGAACACCATCTTGCGTGATTTATCAGCACGCTCGGTGTCCGTTTTGACCACCATTCCCTCAGCTGGTTTTCGGATACACGAGGCGGCCAAAACCCGTTCACCCTCGATTTCAACCATGCAGGCACGGCAATTGCCGTCCGACCGATATCCAGGCTTGTCCAAATGACACAGATGCGGAATGCGGGTCCCTTCCCGCTTTGCCACATCCCAGATGCTTTCATCAGGAGATGCCGTTACTTCCCTGCCATCCAGTGAAAACTTTACTTGGTCAGTCATCCGTGTACTCCCTGAACCCGGTACTGCTGCATTATTATCCGTCGTATCCATCAACCAATGTGAAACGCGCATGACCAGCACCTTCACGCTTTGCCTTCGCAGCCTGATATTCTGCCGAATTATACCAGGTACGAGCGGTATCCATGTCAGGAAACTCGAGGATCACAACACGTTTGCCCTCGTCCTCAAAATTTTCAAGGCCTTCAACCGCGCCACCACGGGCGATATATTTGCCGCCATGCGCCGCCACTGTCGGCCCTGCAGCGCCTGCATATTCCATCCACTTGTCTGCATCCGTAACGTCAACACGCGCAATAACGTAAGCTGTCATTGTTTAATCTCCCTAAATCCATCGAGCAGCAACTTGCCACCAAGCATACCAAATGCGGCACCAAAAGCACCCTCAATCCAGCGCGCAAACTTCGAATAGGTTTTCGCAGCCAGACCAGTTGAAAACAAAAATCCGTAAGTACCATAGATCACCGTGGCTGAGAGCGCTGCAACAGGACCAAATGCCAGAACCTGCCAGGCGCTAAGGCCACTACCGAAAAGAAAAGAACCGACAGCCGTCCACATCAGCGCAGCTTTAGGGTTGGTCATAATCACCAACAAGCCCCTTCGCCAAGCAGCAAAACCGTTGGATCGATGCTCACCGGCTGAAAACGCTACTTGTTTATTGAAAATCGAAGCACGTACAGCCTTGTATGCCATCCAGATCAAATAAGATCCGCCAGCAATTTTCATAAGCGTCAAAGTTGCCGGATAGATTGCAATAACAGTCGCAAGTCCAAAAGCAACAAGGGTTGCCCAGACAAACATTCCCGTTGCTACGCCAAGAACAGTGTACATTGCCATCTTACGCCCAGAGCCAAGCGCAGCACTTGCTACGGCCAGCAGGTTTGGGCCCGGTGACGCCTGTGCGAGCACAACCCCCACAAGCGTGATGGCAAAGACCTCAATCATCAAAGGTCATCCCGGAAATATTTCAAGAGATGATTTACCGGGTTTGGCGCTGCCTGCCCCAGACCACAAATCGAGGCATCACGCATAACAATTTCAATATCCCGAATTGCGTCTTCGTCCAATTCGCCACCCTTTGATAACATCGCAACCATTTTTTCAGTGCCACCGCGACACGGTGTGCATTGACCGCAAGACTCGTGTTTGAAGAATTTCAACGTATTCAGGACAGCATCTTTGATGTTGTCCTGATCCGAAAGCACAACAACTGCATGTGAACCAACAAATGAACCGAGTGAAGCAAGGGGTTCACCAAAGTCGAGCGGCAGATCATCCATGTTTGCAGGAAGAACTCCACCTGACGCGCCCCCGGGATAGTATGCTTTAAACGCATGACCGTCTTCCATACCACCACAATAGTCTTCAATCAGCTCCCTGATGGTCACCCCAGCAGGAGCAAGAACGACACCCGGCTTTTTGACACGCCCGGAAACTGACCATGAACGCGGCCCCGGATGGTTTTCTTTTCCTTGAGAGGCAAACCATTCCGCCCCGTTGTTCAGGATATCCGGTATCCAATAGAGCGTTTCAACATTGTGGTTAAGAGTTGGGCGACCAAACACACCAACTTCCGCAATATAAGGCGGACGATGGCGTGGAAGCCCTCTTTTACCTTCGATGGATTCAATCATGGCGGATTCTTCACCGCAAATATAAGCACCGGCTCCACGGCGAAGTTCAAGGAACCCTTTTTCGCAGATCCCGGCAGATTCGAGAGCGGCAATTTCAGCGCGTAATATGTTCAATACAGCAGGATATTCGTCACGCATGTAAATGTAGATGCGTTCGGCCTCTACAAAATGAGCCGCAATCAACGCACCCTCAAACATCGCGTGAGGATTGCGCTCAAGATAATAACGGTCCTTAAACGTGCCAGGTTCGCCCTCGTCGCCATTAATGGTCATCAGGCGCGGGCCTTCATAACCACGAACAAATTTCCATTTCATGTGTGACGGAAATCCAGCGCCACCCAATCCACGAAGGCCTGAATCTTTCAGGATTTCGAGAACGCCATCAAAGTCGATGCCACCTGATCTGACTTTGTCCCAGGCAGCATAACCACCTTCTGATTTGTAAGCATCCAGACCTTTGTACGCCGGTGTGTTGGCTTCAATGTTCTGATTACTTGCAGCATTGGAAGTAAGCGCAAGCAATTCTTCGACCCTGGCGTGGCCGATCTCCTTGTCACCCACCCGAGCAGCTGGAGCCACATCGCAGCCACCCATGCACGGTGCACGCATGACGCGAACCTTAGCCGGATCAGCTCCTGCTTCAAGTTCAGAAATCAGCGTCTCTGCGCCCGCCATCATGCAGGACAGAGAATCACAAATACGAATAGTTACCGGAGCCGGCTTGTCTTCGCCCTCCTTCACGATGTCAAAATGATCGTAAAACGAGGCAACCTCATAAACTTCCGCCATGGAAAGTTTCATGGTTTCTGCCAACGCTCTCAGATGTTTGGCTTCCAAACAACCAAAGCGATCCTGAACCTTGTGCAAGTGTTCAATCAACAAATCCCGTCGCTTGGGTTCATCACCCAAAAGCGCATTGACTTCTGCAAGAGCCGCCTCATCCAGTTGGCGACCCTTGGTTTGATGAGATTTGCGATTACCTCTGCCCTGTTTCTTAGGATCAAAGTGCTGGTTCATTTCCGGCTCCTTGGAGCTTGTCCGACGCCTAGTTTATTAGAAGAGGCCCTGAACGTCACCATTGTCGTCAAGCATGATTGCTTCAGCAGAAGGCACTTTTGGCAGTCCTGGCATGGTCATGATCTCACCACAGATGGCAACCACAAAACCAGCGCCAGCTGAAAGACGAACTTCACGGATCGGAAGTGAATGCCCGGTAGGCGCTCCACGCAGGTTTGGATCGGTTGAGAACGAATATTGCGTTTTCGCCATACATACTGGGAGATTACCATACCCCTGATCTTCCCACTGTTTCAGCTGATCGCGGATTTTCTTGTCCGCAAGCACTTCGTCAGCACGATAGATTTCCTTGGCGATGGTATCAATCTTTGCAAACAGGCTCAGATCGTCGCCATAGAGAGGAGCATATTGTGCCTGACCACCTTCGATGATCTCGACAACCTTGTGTGCAAGATCAGCAGTACCTGCAGAACCATTTGCCCAGTGCTTGCAGAGAATGGCTTCGGTTCCCTGGCTGGCAACGTATTCTTTCACTGCCTCTATTTCTGCATCCGTGTCAGTAACAAAGTGGTTGATGGCAACAACAGCAGGAACACCAAATTTCTTCATGTTCGCGATATGGCGTCCAAGGTTGTCACAACCCTTTTGAACTGCGTCCACGTTTTCATTGTTCAAATCTGCCTTGGCAACACCACCATTCATTTTCATGGCCCGCACTGTGGCAACAATCACAACAGCTTCCGGAGAAATGCCCGCTTTACGGCACTTGATGTTCATGAATTTCTCAGCGCCAAGATCAGCGCCAAATCCCGCTTCAGTCACAACATAGTCAGCCAATTTAAGGGCAGTCTTGGTGGCGACAACTGAGTTACAGCCATGCGCAATATTGGCAAACGGGCCGCCGTGTACAAACGCCGGATTGTTTTCAAGCGTTTGAACCAGATTTGGCTGCATGGCTTGCTGCAGAAGAACAGTCATCGCGCCATCGGCTTTGATATCTCGGCAATAAACCGGAGAACGGTCGCGACGATAAGCAACGATAATGTCACCCAAGCGCTTTTTCAGGTCATCAAGATCGGTCGCAAGACACAGAATAGCCATCACTTCGGAGGCAACAGTAATGTCGAAGCCGGCTTCGCGCGGGAAACCGTTCGCTACGCCGCCAAGCGACGCCGTGATCTGGCGCAAAGCGCGATCGTTCATATCCATGACCCGACGCCATACAACGCGGCGGATATCAATCTCCAGCTCATTGCCCCAATAAATATGATTGTCGATCATCGCGGACAAAAGGTTATGAGCGGATGTAATCGCGTGAAAATCACCGGTAAAGTGAAGGTTCATCTCCTCCATAGGAACGACCTGGGCATAACCGCCGCCTGCGGCGCCGCCCTTCATGCCGAAACAAGGCCCCAACGAAGCTTCCCGAATACAGATTGCAGCCTTCTTACCGATGGCATTTAAACCGTCACCCAGGCCAACAGTAGTTGTTGTCTTGCCTTCACCAGCTGGTGTCGGGTTGATAGCAGTAACAAGGATAAGTTTTCCGTCGTCATTGCCTTGAACTGATTTAATGAAGTCTTCCGAAACTTTTGCCTTGTCGTGACCAAATGGCAAAAGGCTATCGCTATCAATTCCAAGTTTAGCGCCAATTTCCTGAATTGGTTTTTTGTTCGCTTCGCGTGCGATTTCGATGTCTGATTTCACTGCCATGTCTTCCTCCGACTGAATCAACGTTAAATCTACTAGATGATAAGTTGGGGGAAAGCTCCTGCCTGCGACTTACCTAAATGCACAGGCGACTAAGTGAAACTCAGTCTGCGTTTCCGACCGGGAACTCTGTCCGGTTTGCGCCATGATATTTTCATGTAAAATTTCATGCAAGTGTAATTTGCCCTACGTTTGTGAAATTATGGGTCCAGTTTAGTTCATTTGTACAATCAGATGGACCCAACAAAAAGGCCCGCCTTGAAGCGGGCCTTTCAACAATAATCAGAGATAACAACGGTTAGTTGTTTACAGCGTCCTTAAGAGCCTTGCCTGCCTTGAACTTTGGAGCCTTGGATGCAGGAACGTTAATTGTTTCACCCGTACGCGGGTTGCGAGCTGTTGTTGCCTTGCGATCAGCAACCACGAAGTTACCGAAGCCCAAAATCCGAACTTCGTCTCCACCTGCCAGGCAACCTGTGACGGTGTCCAATACCGCATCCACAGCATCACCAGCCTGTTGCTTGGTCATATCGCATTTTTCCGCCACTGCTGAAATAAGCTCGTTTTTATTCATGTTGCATCCTTCCTCATAATAAAATGCCGACTCACTAAAACTCAGCAGAGTTTCTTATCTTCTGTCGCATATTACAACCAAAATTCACTCAAAATGGCTGAAATCAGCGGGTTTGAGGCAATTTTATGAATATTTTTCACTGTCTAATCTGCCCAAAACTCAAAATTTTACAAAGAATGCAAAAAGGCTCCGAATCAATCGGAGCCTTTTTGTAAATCGTTTGCAGCTTCAAGCTAGTGAGCGACGCTGGAACCCTCAGTGTTTTGCGGAGAAAACATCTCACGTCTGGCGCGCTCGGCGTCTTCTGCAGTCCACTCAATCGCTGACGGTTTTTCAACCAGAGCATGTTCCAGAACTTCGTCCATCCGAGAGACAGGAACAATTTCCAACTCATTCTTCACATTGTCCGGAATGTCCGGCAGGTCCTTTGCGTTTTCTTCAGGGATCAAAACTTTTTTTATTCCGCCACGAAGCGCTGCAAGTAGCTTCTCCTTGAGACCACCAATTGGAAGCACACGCCCGCGAAGCGTGATTTCCCCGGTCATGGCAACATCACCCCTCACCTTTATTCCGGTCATGACCGAAACAATGGACGTCACCATTGCAACACCTGCAGAAGGACCATCTTTTGGTGTCGCACCTTCAGGCACGTGAACATGGGTATCCGTACGATCAAATACCGGCGGTTCGATCCCGAAATCGATGGATCGGGAGCGAACGTAAGACGCTGCAGCTGAAATAGATTCCTTCATCACATCTTTCAGGTTTCCGGTTACGGTCATTTTGCCTTTACCCGGCATATTGACCGCTTCAATTGTCAGCAATTCGCCACCAACCTCGGTCCAAGCAAGACCTGTAACAACGCCAAGTTTGTCTTCCAATTCAACTTCTGAATGACGGAACTTCGGCACGCCAAGAAATTCGTCGAGATTTTTCGGCGTTACTTTGACCGTCTTGCGCTTACCTTTCATAATCTCAGTCACGGCCTTGCGAGCCAAAGACATCAATTCACGTTCAAGGTTACGTACACCGGCTTCCCTTGTGTATTTCTGAATGACGGCCCGGATCGTATCGTCACCAACAGAAAACTCTTTTGGCTGCAAAGCATGGTCTTTGATCGCTTTAGGCATCAAATGCCGCTTCGCAATCTCAAGTTTCTCATCTTCAGTATATCCGGCGATACGGATGATCTCCATGCGGTCCATCAAAGGACCCGGAATATTCAAAGTATTGGCAGTTGTTATGAACATGACGTTCGAGAGGTCATAATCGACTTCAAGATAGTGATCAGAGAATGAATTGTTCTGTTCAGGATCAAGAACTTCCAGAAGCGCTGATGACGGATCACCACGGAAATCCATTCCCATCTTGTCGATTTCATCCAGCAGGAAGAGCGGGTTTGCCTTTTTTGCCTTCTTCATTGACTGAATAATCTTGCCCGGCATTGAACCAATGTATGTTCTGCGATGACCACGGATTTCAGCCTCATCCCGTACACCGCCTAGTGCCATGCGAACAAATTCACGGCCGGTCGCCTTGGCAATCGACTTGCCAAGCGAGGTCTT